>DAIDJI010000182.1 GCA_027451455.1 Planctomycetales bacterium
CCGTATCAGACGAAGCCGGAATACGAGAAGCTCTCGGTCTACTTCAACCTGGATAACGGGACAGGCAAGGTGCGAGGGGTTTACCTGCAAGGGAACGAAGCGGCCGCTCCGATCTTTCGCAAATGGCTCGCCCCGTTCCGCGCGATGGGCGCGACCACGCTCACCCTCTCCAACACCGGGGGGACCGATCACCTCTCGTTCGACGCCATCGGCCTTCCCGGATTCCAGTTCATCCAGGACGAGATCGAATACGAAACTCGAACCCACCACTCCAATCAGGACGTCTTCGACCGCATTCAGGCTGACGACATGAAGCAGGCATCTGTCATCCTAGCGACCTTCATTTACAGAGCCGCGGCGATGGACGAAAAGCTCCCGCGAAAGCCGTGGGCCGCGCCCGCGGGCGGGCGTCGCCGCGTCGCTAGCAGCGACTGACCTGGACAGCATTGGCAGGATCCATTGGCACGGTCCCGGAGCCTAATTCGTCGAGCTCCGGGATTTTTCGCTTCCTGCCCCCTCGGCGGATCAGCTTGCGGCACGGCCGGTCTCTGTGCTATCCGTCGAGGATGGGAGAAAACCACTCCCGACCCCCCCCTGCCCTCAACCCGGGACGGACCGCATGGCCGACTATCATCTCGAAGGCCCAAAACCGGCCCGCATCTACGAGGTCCTTCTGCCGAAGAAGCTCGGCTACTTCGGCAAGATTCAGGAGGTCCTCGAAGACCTCTTCGACGAGCAGGCGATCCGCAAGATCCCGTTCGTCCGGCAGGCGATGGCGACCAGGAAACGCCTGGATCCGGCGTTCGACGAGGAACACTTCGTCCGATCGCTGACGCAGGCCTCGCGGGGCTACTCGATCTACGAGATGGACGGGCGCTACCTCTCGCCGCAGGGTCCGATTGACGAGCGGGTACTGGTAATCCGCTTCATCTTCCACAACCGAGGCGAAACGGATGAATCGGGTCCTCCCGATCCCCGAACCGATTTTCTCGCCGTCTCGCTGGAGGTGGTCAACCACCTGGTCGCTCAGCGGTTCGCCCACGAACTTGGCGTCGAGGAGGAGATCTGGTTCGTCGAATACCACTCGCCCCGGCTGGCAATCTGGCGGAAGAATGATGGCAATCCGAACGGTCTGTGAATGTCCGTCGGATCATAGGCCCGTTTGTTCTCCAGGCCGTCCGATCACTGACCTATAGTTCGAGCAACGGGCGACTAGGCTCCGTCGTCGACGACGCAGCGCTCCTGTCCGTCCGTTATGGGAGAAGGTCCGCTTGGAGGAGTTGAAATGTATCCGTTTCCCGTCGTCATCGTGGGGGTTGAGCCGACTGAACTCCCGGCGCTCCGGCGCGAGTTGACTCACAACGCGGCCGAAATCCATTGCGAGTTGCCCGGGCTTGTCGCGGCGTCCGAGTGTCTCCGAGGGACTCGCCAGGATCCTCGCCTCCTAATCGTGCAGGTTAGCCCGGCGTGCGACCTCGAAATCCTGCGCCGGATGAGCGACGACCTCGCGACCTGGCCCATCCTCGCGCTTGTTCCGCCTCACGAGACGGCGGCCCGGATTCTTGCAATCAACCGGGCCGGCGCCTCGCAAATCCTCCCCTTCCCGTGCGTCCCTGACGAATTCCGACGTGCCGTCCATCGGCTCGGCGATCAGTTCAGCCGGAGCCACCATGACCGCCAGGTCTTTGCCGTCGCCGGGGCGGTCGGCGGGAGCGGAACATCGATGATCGCCATTAATCTTGCTGACGAGATCGCTCGTCAATTCCGCCGTAAGACGATTCTATCGGAGTTCACCCTCCAGTTCGGCGCCCTGACCTCGCTTCTGGATATCCATCCTCGCGTGACGATTGCCCAACTGCTCCGCGAGATCCAGCGAGTCGACGATCTGATGGTCGAGAACAGCCTGGTGACGGTCGGTGACGGACTCCGCGTACTGGCCGGCAGCCACGAGATGGGGACGTCCCACCCGGTCGAACCCTCCCACTTCGCGCGACTACTCAGCTGCCTGAGGAAGATCGCCGATGTCTCGGTGATCGACATCCCCGAGATGTTCCACGGTCCCGCCTCGAACATTCTGGAGATGGCCGATCGAATCGTCCTGGTGGCCCTCCAGAATATCCCGTCGATCCGATCGTTGCAGGCATATTGCCGTCACCTACCCGACGAGCGGCTCAATCATGGCATCTGGGTGGCGATCAATCGGTTCAACCCTCAATTGAAGGGTTTCTCAGTAGCCGAGGTCAAGGCGATGCTCGGCACACCCAACGTCGTGACCATCGCCAACGACTTCGCGGCGGTGAATCAGGCGATCAACCAGGGGCGTCCCCTTCGCCAGGCAGCACCAAAGACGCCGATCCTCCGCGACATCGACAAGCTGAGCCGCGCGCTGCTCGGTCACGAACAAGCCGCCTCCAGTCGTCGCCCGCATCTTTTGCGGCGGGTCTTCGGTGTGTCGGCGACATGAGCCCTCACCTTGACCGCTCGGTTCAAGCCCGTAGACTGGACCGAGCGACGCGCCCTCGTCCTGCCCTGTGGGCTCCGGGTGGCCTGCCGCCTGTCCCCCGCGAGGCCGAAGCCTATGCGTGCGATGCCGGTGATGTTAGGGGTTCTGGCGATCCTGGCTGTCTCCTACCGATACTACAGCGCGTTCCTGGCAGCGCGTGTCGCAGCGCTCGATGATTCGCGGCAGACGCCGGCCCATCGTTTCCGGGACGGGCAAAACTTCGACCCCACCAACCGGTGGGTTCTGTTCGGCCATCACTTCGCGGCGATCTCGGGGGCGGGGCCCCTGATCGGGCCGGTGCTCGCGGTTCAGTTCGGTTACATGCCGGGGCTGGCCTGGTTGGTCGTGGGCGTCTGCCTCGCCGGCGCAGTGCAGGACATGATGGTGCTGGCCGCCTCGACCTGCCGCAATGGATTAAGCCTCGCCGGCCTCGCCCGCGAGCAAATCGGCCGACCCGCCGGGATCGCCGCGGCCATCGCAATCCTCTACATCGTGATCATTGCGCTGGCCGGACTGGGGATCGTCGTCGTCAAGGCCCTCGGTGGCGAGCGGGTCCCGATGAAGGCCGGGACTGCACTTGTGGTCCCGCAGGATGCCGTGATCAAGTCGGATCTCATCACCGGCGGACCGAGGACCTACACCATCCCCCCCGGCACAACCTACCGCTTCGGCCCAGAACAGAACATGACCTTCCACGAGGGCTTCACGCTCACCGTCCCGGGCGATGCTTTCCTCAGAAAGGCCCCCGACGGTCCTGGCCTGGAGCTCCCGCCAAAATCGTTCCGGACGGTCCCCGGAAGCGCCTGGGGAACGTTCACGATTGCGGCGACGATCCCGATCGCTCTGTTTGTCGGCTGGTACATGTACCGGCTCCGCCCCGGCAGGATTCTGGAAGCCTCACTGATCGGCGCCGCGGCCGTGCTTGCGGCGACCTGGGGCGGGGCCTTTATTCGGGGCTCGTCGCTGGAGCCGATATTCTCGCTCTCCCGCGAGGCGACAGTCTTCGCACTGGCGGCTTATGGGTTCGTCGCGGCGGTCCTGCCTGTCTGGCTGTTGCTCCTGCCCCGCGACTACCTTTCGACATTCCTCAAGATTGGGACCGTGGCTCTTCTTGTCGTCGGCGTGATCGCAGTGAACCCAAGGCTCGAAGCTCCTCCTCTCAACCACCACTTCGCTGCCGGAGGTGGACCCAACCTCGACGGACCCATCTTCCCGTATGTCTTCATCTGCATCATGTGCGGCGCGATCTCGGGTTTCCACGCGCTGGTCTCGTCAGGGACGACCCCGAAAATGGTCAACCGCGAGTCCGACGTCCGAATGATCGGCTACGGTGCAATGCTCATGGAGGGGCTGGTTGGCGTCGTGGCGCTGATCGCGGCGGCTGCGCTGCCGAACTCGATGTATTACGACATTAACATCGACCTCGCCCGTCGTCCGAAGTTCCTCGCCGATCACCCCGACTTCGCCCAGTTCCTCAAGGTCTCGGAGGTCGACGAGCACGGTGCCGCCGACGGTCCGAGCCCGCTGGTCCAGATGGAGCAGGACGTCCAGGAATCGCTCCACGGCCGAACGGGCGGCGCGGTCACGCTGGCGGTCGGCATGGCCCGGATCTTCTCCGAGGCAATTCCGGGCATAAAGGGGCTGATCGCCTACTGGTATCACTTCGCGATCATGTTCGAGGCGCTTTTCATCCTGACGACCATCGACGCCGGGACCCGAATTGCCCGGTTCCTGGTGCAGGAGTTCCTCGGCAAATTCTGGAAGCCGCTCGGCGAACTGAACCGGCCACCTGCGGCGATGCTGGCGACCGGCCTGGTCGTCTTCGGCTGGGGCTATTTCATTTACACCGGTTCCGTCGAGACCATCTGGCCGATGTTCGGGATGGCGAACCAGCTCCTTGCGGTGATCGCGCTAGCGGTGGTGACGACCTGGGTGATTAACTCGGGCCGTCGCCGATATGCCTGGGCGACGATCCTACCCATGCTCTTCGTCGCCTCGACAACCAGCACGACGGCCTATCGCGAGGTCACCGGCCGATTCTGGCGGATGATCCACGGCGACCCACCGGACCCGGTCCGCGGCTGGTTGAATATCGGGCTGACCGTGCTGGTGGTTGCCTGTGTGGCCGTGATCCTCCTCTCGGCGCTGCTCCGATGGATGTCGCCCCAGCCGGAGAAGTCGAAGCCCGAAGCTTCCTTGGAAGGGTAGGATCGACCTGGAATCACGACCGCGAGGAAAGGGGCACCACACGAACGGCCTACTCGAGACTGGTCTGGCTTCTCCTCGTCGCGACGATCATCTACGAGGCGAAGCTGGTGAGACCCGAGACCCGGCGGTGTAGCCTTCTCGGGCTTCTTCCGATCGTCGGCCTGCATCTGCGCTTGTAGTTCGGATTCCTGCTCATACCGCGCATGGCTCAGAAGCTCCCGGTCAACAACCGCTCTCGCGAGCGACCCTCCAACTGGTCGTCCACACGCCCGGGCCAATTTGCATAGAGATCTACATACGCTTGCTGCTGGCGCTCAATACTCAATTCACTGGACGTCTTGAGGAGGCCACGATCTGTGACTCGAAGCCGTCGCCCGGCAGCCTCTGGCCGACACGATCGAGGCAATCAGTCGTCGCGAGGAGGACGACGCGTTGCGTGAACGGGCTTCGGAGTTCCTTAACGCCACCGAGGAGACCTCGCTCGGTCTCCAGGCCCAGGCCAGGTTCCTCGAGCGGCAGCAAAGGTACGCCGAGACCGCCGCGTTCTATGAACGCGAGCTCGCACCCGCCGATCAAACCTGTATCCACGTTGAGCTGATTTTGCGTCTGATGCGCTGCTACTTCAATGCCGGTCGCCCCGCCGACATCTTCGGATCGGGCGAGGCAGTGATCGCACTCGCCACAGACTACGCGGACCGGCACGGCGCGTCGGATGGCCGCGATCGAGAGCAACAGCCTGTGTCGGATGGACAGAGTCGTGCGTGATGCTTGCGAGGCCGCCGAGACGGCGACTTCAATCGTCATCCGTGGCGAGTCACACTCCCTCCTGGCCGATTAAGTCATGCGGCAAGGCAACTCCAACGATCCCGATCGGACACATCCCGGCCGTCAATCGCCGGGCCGATGCGGCCCTCTATACGGACCTCTCGACGCTTCACGCCTAGATTGGCCGATTCGACAAGGTGCTCGCCCTCCTCGAAACGGCCGGTGCGGAGCTGGCGAGCGACTCCAAACCCGCGGTTATCTGGAACGCCTTCGCAGCGCTGACCCATGCCCTGGCCGGGCAGCGTGACGAGGCAATGGAACGAATCGATGCGGCTGATCGAGGTCGCGAGGCCGTCCCGGACGATGGTAGTACCCAGCGCGGGACGCATTACATCCTCGGCCGTGCCGCGCCGCTGGGCGACGAGCCCGAGTGAGCCGAATCCTACTTTCGCGAGTATCTCGACCGAACTTCCACTCCCGGCTACCTGCCGTACGACTTGTATCAGCTTAGCTAAGCTATTGCCGACGCCGCTTCGGGTAGGACGCCAAGGGGTAGGAGTATGATCGGGAGTCGGCGCCTTCCCGGCTTGGGATCGTCCGGTAGCAAAAGGCCCGGCACCGGCTCGCCGCCGACGGTATCGAAGTCTGAACAGCCCGCGGCAGCCGTTCGCCTCCGCCCCGATCACCGCTTCGGCAGCGGCGCAGCGACCTGTTTGATCGCCTTGCGAAGATCGGCCATCGACTGGAAACGGTCGTCCGGATCTTTCGCCAGGCATCGCTGGAGGATCGCGTCGACCGGACCCGCATACCTGGCGTATCGGTGGGGGAGAAACCGGGCGATCGATCCGACCCGGCCGACCGTATGGAAGTCGTCCCAGGCGTCGATCGACCGGGCCTTGAACGGGAGTTTGCCGGCGATCATCTCGTAGAGAACAATCGCGAACGAGTAGATATCGGCCCGGACATCCACCGATCTCGGATCGCGGAACTGCTCGGGTGCCATGTAGGGCCCGGTGCCGAGCCGGGCGCCAGAACGCGTCAGCCGGGAAGCATCGACGCCGGAGACAGATTGATAGTCGGAGGTCTCAACGTCCTCGATAACCACCATTGAGGAGTCCAGGCGCAACGACCTCGCCCCGGGGGCCGAACCACCGACGGACCCCATTCCGCTCGACGCCTCAGGCCGGTCGCGAGGGTCGGTGAAGATGATCCGCTGCGGCTTCGTCGGCTCGTCCAGCGGGATCGAGCCGTCGGACAACTCGGGCCGAACCGCAACCATCTCCTCACAGGCCCTCGCCAGGCCGAAATCCGTGATCTTCAACGTCCCCTGCTCGGTAACGAGCAGGTTCCCCGGCTTGATATCGCGGTGGCAGTGCAACCCCTGTCGGAGCGCGTGCTCCATCCCGTGACAAAACTGGTAGCTGAACCGGAGCGCCTGCGGTAGATCGAGCCTCGGCGAGCCGATCCAGCGGTACAGGTCGCCTCCCTGGATCAGCTCCAGCAACACGTACGGCCGGCCGTCGATGATCTCTACCGAATGAGCCCGAACAATGTTCGGATGCTCGCCAAGCTGAGCCCAGATCCGGCACTCCGCCGCGAATCGACTGACTCGAATCCGGCTTCGCAAGAGCTCGCCCCGCAACGTCTTCAACGCCACCACCCGCCGCCCCGGCTCCCCCAGGTGGTCGTTCACGACATAGACCAGACTCATCCCGCCCTGGTGGATATCGAAAACCTGGAAGCGGTTCCCGATCCAGTCGCCAACCGCGATCGTCGCTGGCATGACGGAGGGCTCCTCCTGGCTCGCGGCATTATCGGGGCGGATCATCTTGAGCGACCCGCGGGACGGTGGGCTAATCAAGTATACGCAACGGACCGACCCAAGGTTCCCTGGTTCTACTTTTTTCTTCGTCGAAATCTCAACTTCCTTCTACCTCCCGACCGGGCCGATTTCCACCATCAACCGGTTGATCCCCGCACCTAAAGGCTCTACAATGTACTTCAGTACACATCGCGGCTCAAAGGAAAGGCCGGGTGGTTCCTCGATCCGGGAGGATGGGCCTCAAGCCTGGGAGAGACGCCGGATGCCGATCAAGATGGCGACAGTGTGCCGGGAGGGTGGGAGTGTGGTCGGGTTGCGTCCACGGCTGATCGGCCCTGCGCGGGCGGTTTGCCAGATGACAATAGAGATCAACGGGATGGATTATCGTGTCGAGCCGAACCCGGAGGTGGGGCACTCGGTCGCGCGGGCCTACCGGCTGAGTAAGCCGAACGGGACGATTTATGATGTCGCACGGACGGAATTTGGCCTGACTTGCGACTGCCCCGATTTCCTCTTCCATCGCGCCGGGATTGACCCCGACGGTTGTAAGCACATCAAGGCGATGGTGGCTTTTGGGATGCTGGCCGGAAAGGAGTAGGTAGATGACCTCGACGAGCCTCCCCTTGACCCCGACATCCGAGTCTTTGCCGGTCGTCTCCGATCGGTTCCCAATGGAGGCGGGATGGAACCTTCCGATCCCTGACCCGACCGAGAACGGCCAGACAACGAGCCTAGCGGAGGTGATCGACCACGAAGCGAGGTCCTATCGTGCCTGGGGAACGCCGGCTGGTGACTTCCTCGCGCGTCAACTGGAACGACTCGGCCAGCTTGTCCGATGGACCGGCGCCACGACCCCGAAGGAGTACGAGGCCCGGATGGAGTTCTGGGACGAGGAGCTTCGCGAACAGTGGTACGACCAGGGCTTCGAGGAGGGTCGCCAGGCTGGCCGCCGCGAGGCCGCCCGAGTGCGCCGCGAGGACAGGTAAATACTCGGATCGTCAAGCAGTCGCTTACACCGTGACCGTGCCGGTGGACGGCGGAGGGCAACAGGGCCGAATTCCTCGCGAGCCTGGCTGATCGAGGGAAAAAGTGGATGAGAACTCTCTGGACCAATTTTTCCTAGCTCCAGGATAACCGCTTGCTCCCCTCCACAAAAGCGAGAGCGCCCCACCCGGGTCCGTCTCGCCCCCCGTCACCCCGGAGGATCGGGGGCCAGCCCTAGTTTCTTGATCAGGCGACGGCTCGCCGAGCTGAAGGTGAGCGATGTCAGCTTCTCGGGCTCGATCCATCGGGCCTCAGTGAGGCCGGGGCCCGGGGTCGGGTCGGGGGAATCGGGACTCGGCTGGCCAGGGCTCGCTTCGAGCGTCACCCGGTATCGGGTCACGCTGAACCGGATCGTGGCCGAGGCCGGGCCGATTGCCGCGTCCACCCCGGCGAGGCAGCGGACCCCATCGGCCAGGCCGACCGTCGCGCCGAGCGATCGGCCCGCGGGGTCGGGGCCGGAGACGTGGATCGTCGGGAACTCCCAGAAA
>DAIDJI010000183.1 GCA_027451455.1 Planctomycetales bacterium
TGCTGGCCCGCCGGCTGGTCGAGGCGGGTGTGGCCTTCGTGACGATCGACCTGAGCTACCACCCCGCCTCAGGAACCTGGGATAACCACGGTGACAACATCCCACCTTATGGGGGCATCAGCAAGGGCTTAAGGCCGCTGCTCCCGATCTTTGACCGCCTGATCACCACCCTGGTTTCGGACTTGAAGGAACGGGGCCTTCTGGACGACGTGCTGGTCATCGCGATGGGAGAGTTTGGCCGGACGCCCATGATGGGCACTCAGGGAAGCACTGACGGACGGAACCACTGGCCGGCGGTGATGTCGATGGCAATGGCGGGTGGGGGCCTGCGGCACGGGCAAGTGATTGGGGCGACGGAGCCCGATGGCGGGTACATCAAGGAGCGCCCGGTGACGCCGGGCGACCTCGCGGCGACGATTTACCGACACATGGGCGTTCCGCTCGACGCCACCTACCCGGACGGGGCCGGGCGTCCCCGATTCATCGTTGAGCGCGGGAGCCCGATCGCTGAACTCTTCTAATCGAGGCGGGGCCCGACGGGAACTCTCTCATCGTCAAGAGTTCGGACCGATCGCAAGATTTTCAGGATCTACCATGTTCCGACCTGGCCCATTCCGTTCGGCGTTCGTCTGTCTCGCCTTCGGCCCGATCGGGCTCGTCTTCGGACAAACCCCGACGAGCCCACAAGCGGTCTGGTCGGGCTTCGACCCGCGCCGGGAGCCGCTGGAAGTCCAGGTGATGAAGCAGTGGTCGGAGCAAGGCGCTCGCTACACCGAGTTTACCTTCACCGGGATGACCCACGAGGGTTCCCGGGTCAGGGTCTATGCCATCTCCAGCGTTCCGGTCGGCAAAACGAAGTTGCCAGCCATCCTTCACATCCACGGCGGAGGCCAGACCGTCCATCCGCAATGGCTCCGGTTCTGGAACAGCCAGGGATATGCCGCCCTGACGTTCAACTGGGGCGGCGTCTGGCCGGGTCGGGACAGGTTCACCGACTGGGGCCAATTGACCCAGGGAAACCACAGGGACGCCGGGGCCATGCTCCTGGCGACGAAGCCGACCGTGCGCGATTCCTCGTGGTATCTCTGGACCCGAGTCTCGCGCAGGGCCCTGACGTGCCTAGAGCGGATCGAAGGGGTCGATCCCGAGCGGCTGGGCGTCTTCGGCGTCTCGATGGGCGGCACAATCGTCTGGCCGATGGCGGCGACCGATGACCGGATCAAGGCGGCCTGCGCGATCTACGGGGTCGGCTGGAACACCTACCCCGACGAGATCGGCGCTCCGGACCCGAAAGCCGGTGACGCCGAGGTCACGCTCTGGAGGAGGGCCATGGAGCCCGAATCTTACGCTTCCCTGGTGAAGTGTCCGGTTCTGTTTCTCGACGCGACGAACGACCAGCACGGCAAGATGGATTGGTCCTATCGAACGCTCGCACTCGTCCGGACCGAGGTTCGCCAGGCCTTCACGCCTCGCTACCGCCACCACATCGCCGCCGAGCAAGGGCCAGACCTCTTACTCTGGATGGACGCCCACCTCAAGGGCGGCGAAGCGTTTCCGAAGTCGCCTCACGCCGAGGTCCGACTGGGGCCGGAGGGTATCCCTCGTCTCATTGTCCGACCCGACCTCTCGAAACCGGTCCGGCGCGTGGATCTTTTCGATGCCCTCGAGAATCGAAATCCGAAGAACCGGTACTGGAGATCGGTGATCGGCCAGCAGAACGGCGAGACCTGGACGGCCACCCTGCCGGTCCACGACACGAGTAAGCCGCTCTTCGCCTTCGCCAATGTCCTGTATGACTCGGGCATCAACCTCAGCTCCAACCTCGTGACGGTCATCCCGGACGACCTCGGAAAGGCCCGAGCGACCGAGACCTCGACCGAACGGATCGACGACTTCTCGGAAGGCTTCGACGGCTGGGTCACCCGATCTCCGGCCACGGACCCGGTGCCACCCGTCCCCTCGTTGTTGCGGATCACCAAGGGCCCAGGCGGTCTGCCGGGGATCACGGTCACACGGGCGATTCCAATACTCACGCACAAGATCGGTGATCCGAGATGGCGGGGACCCGAAGGAGCCTCGCTCCGATTCCGGGTTTTCGTTCGGGCACCGCGGACTCTACGAGTCGTCCTTCACGAGAATGAATTTGCCCCCGGATGGACTCAGTACGTCAGGGAATGGCAGGGAATCCCCCAGGATGGCTGGCAGTCGGTCCATCTGAAGGCAAGTGATTTCATGACCGAGAAGGGTGAACGACTAAAGGGATGGAAGAGCGTCGATATGCTCGAGCTGGACTCGAAGGGCGGCCCCGGCGAGGAACCGATCTTCGGCGAGTTCCGGTGGGATCGAGGCGAATGAATGGTCAGACCTTTCGAGTGGTGCCGGGTGGATTCGCGTGACGGTGGCGATACTGTCCCGGAGTCATCCCCGTTCTCTTCTTGAAGTACGAGCACATGTAGCCGAGATAGCGGAATCCCGCCCGCCCGGCGATGGCCTCGAGTTTAAGGTCAGTCTCGGCTAGCATCTGCCGGACACGAGCGAGTTGCGTCTCCAGAATCTCTTCCTGGAGGGTCCGCCCGGTGAGGGCCTTGAACCTGCGCTGGAGGACTCGGCGCGAAAGCCCGGCATGCTCGGCGAAGAAATCGACACCACGATGGCTGCAAGCATGTTGTCGGATGAGTCGAATTGTGGTCGCGACGGCCGGGTCGTCGATGGCGATTGAGTCGGTTGAGAGCCGGGTGACGATGCCGACCGGCTCTATGAGGATAGGTTCGGGCGGCGGGGCCTGGCCGTTCATCAGTCGGTCGAGGAGCTTCGCCGCCTCGAAGCCAATCCGCTCGAGGTCCTGGTCGATGCTGGAAAGAGGCGGGTCGGCCAGCTCGCAAAGGGCGACGTCGTTGTCAACGCCGAGGACGGCAACCCGCTCCGGGACCGGCAAGGCGATCCGCCGGCAGGCGTCGAGAACTTGAAGTCCGCGGATATCGTTGCAGGTCAGGACGCCGACCGGGTGGGGGAGATCCGCGAGCCATCTTGAGACGTCGTCCTGTTCCTGCTCCCAACTGCGCTCGAGTCGCCGTCTTGGCCAGGCGTAGGAGTGGCCGGTGAGTCCGGACGCCTCAAGGCAGCGGCGATAGGAGGCCTCGCGAAGATCGCTCCACCGCGCCCGGGGCCGGCCGCAGAAGGCGAAGTGGCGGAACCCCCGCGACTGGAAATGTCGAATCGCCTGAGCGGCGAGTGCATCGTCATCACAGTGGACCGCCGGAAGGTCGAATCCGACGACCTGGCGTCGCAGCTCGACGATCGGAACTCCGGTTGCCACGAGTGCCTCGGCCATGGGAACGTCCTGGATCCGAGCAATGATCCCGTCCCCCTTCCAGCTTCGGAGCCAGGGCGGAATCGCGTCGCGAGGCCCGCGCTCCTCCAGGTACACCGACCACGGACCGTGCCCCTTGATGTACCGGCCGATCCCGCGTAGCAGGCCTCGGTCGTACTGCTTCGCTGTCTCCACGATCAACGCGACGTGAGGGTAACTCGTCATGTCCTCGATCGTATCCCCGCCCACGCCGATCCGGAAGAAAGGCGTGTCGCAAAACTAGAAAGAATTGTCACGAGAACGCATCGCCCGGCCGTAAAGAATCTCGTAAGGTCTCATGATCCCTGAATCAAGACTCAGATTCCCTGATCCGGCCCGGTGGCGTGATTCCTTGCGACCGGTACTCGGCAGGATGCGCTACGAGACCGGCATAGGACGTTCGGCCTCAGGGATTTCTCCTGGTCTACCGGCTTCATTGAGAGGCGCTACCGGACTCGCCCAATCGCAGGAAATGGGACTGGTATCGCATCTTGGAGGGCTGCCGCGGTTTTCGTGCGCCGGCGGCGGCCTGGGTTGATTCCGCTCACACTTCGCCCTGTACCCGCGAGGATCATCGCATGCCCCTTCGTCGACGTGGATTTACCCTGATCGAATTGCTGGTCGTGATCGCAATTATCGCGGTGCTGATCGCGCTTTTGCTACCCGCGGTGCAAGCCGCGCGCGAGGCCGCCCGGCGTTCTCAATGCGTCAACAACCTCAAGCAAATCGGCCTGGCCATCATGAACTACGAGTCGGCCAATGGGGCGCTGCCGCCGACGGCCGTTGATGCCTCGCAAATCATGAACGACTTCTCGATGAAGGCGCGAATCCTTCCCTTCATGGAGCAAACGTCCGCATACAATTCCTTGAATATGGCTTTCTCCGCTATTCCCTATCACGGGACTTCCAAGGACGTTCATCAGACCAACTTCACGGTCCGTACGCTCCGGATCAGCTCGCTGATCTGCCCGTCCGATAGCAATATCCCCTGCGGCCAGGCGACGTTAAACGGGAATTCGCAGCAGATCGGCTATTCCAGCTACCCCAACAGTATTGGAACGACCTACTCCAACTTTGGCCGGATCATCGACGGCCCGGCCTATCTGATGGGAAACTCCAATTACGGCGGCACGGTGACCCTGGCCTCGGTGACGGACGGGACGTCGAACACGGTAATCTTTAGCGAGTGGATCATGGGGACCTTCGGCCAGCCGACACCTGGTTTGCATCAGGTTTACCGCGGCTCGATGGTTTTCCATGACCTTGTGACCGGCCCGATCCCCACCTTCTCGGCCTCCTGCCAATCGGCGACGACATTCTGGCCTTCCTCAGCCAAACCGTGGGACCAGAAGGGAGGCGAGTGGCTCGACGACGACTGTCCGCAGGGCGGTTGTTACAGTCACCTGAATACTCCCAATCTCAAGGGCTGCTTTTACTCGAACCAGACGGGGACTCACTCGATCTTCACCCTCGTCGGCGCCAGCTCGAATCACCCTGGCGGTGTGAACGCCGTCTTCATCGACGGTTCGGTCCACTTCATCAAGAACTCGGTGAACTGGCAGACATGGTCGGCACTGGCATCCAAGGCTGGTGGCGAGGTGCTTAGCGCCGATGCCTATTGATCGCGAGGTCGCCGGACGCTCCTCAATCGATCGATTCTTTCTCCAGGGGCTATTCACACGTGGCCATTCGCCAGTTTGCATCGGGACGTGCTGTGTTCGCCTGGCTCGGCCTGGCTGCCACGCTGACAGGATTGGCCGTGGTACGAGGCGACGAGACTCTCGGCCATCGCCTGCCGACCATCTACCTGATCGGCGACTCGACTGTCCGGACCGGGACGAAAGGGCAGCAGGGATGGGGTGACCCGTTCATCACTCTCTGCGACTCCTCGAAGGTTCGGGTCGAGAACAGGGCGTGCGGAGGGCGGAGCAGTCGTACCTATCTGACCGAGGGCCTCTGGAACCAGGTCCGCGATCAGCTGCGCCCGGGCGACGTCGTTTTGATCCAGTTCGGCCACAATGATGGCGGACCGCTCGTCGGCGGGCGGGCGCGAGCCTCGCTGAAGGGGAATGGCGAGGAGACGCGCGAAGTGGTCGATACGAAGACCGGCAAGGCTGAGGTGGTCCATACCTACGGCTGGTATCTTCGCCGGTATATCACCGAAGCGAAGGCGAAGGGGGCGGCGCCGGTCGTCTGCTCGCTGGTCCCCCGTAACATCTGGGACTCTGGCGGAAAGGTCCGCCGGGCGTCGGCTGATTATGGCCGATGGGCGGCCGAGGCGGCCCATCAGGGAGGGGCGTTTTTCATCGATCTCAACGAGCGAGTCGCCGAACGGTATGAGGCCGATGGGACCGAGGTGGTCAAGACCCGTTACTTCGGAACCGACCACACCCACACCACCGAGGCCGGCGCGCGGGTGACCGCTGAAATCGTCGCCAGGTCGCTCCAGGGGCTTGACCTGCCGACACTTCGAGGTGCCTTCCGTACCGCGACGAAGGCGACCGACGCAGGTCGTTCCACCCGGCCAGGCGCCGCAGCCTATCGGTTCGACTTTGGCCCAGGTGCGGCGGCGCCGGGGTTCGTCGCGGTGAGCCCCGAGACCGCGTTCCACGCAGACCGCGGCTACGGGTTCGAGCCCGGCCCTCGGGTCGAGGGGTTCGACCGGGGCGGCGATGATTTGCTTCGGGGCGACCTTTGCACCGGTTCGGCCCCGTTCGCCTTCTCGGTTGCGGTGCCGGAAGGGAACTACCGGGTCACGCTAACCCTGGGCGATCGTGAATTGGGCTCGGAAACCTCGGTCCTGGCTGAGGCTCGCCGGCTGATGCTCGATCGGGTTCGGACCGAGCCGGGTCGGTTTGTCACCCGGACCTTCGCGGTCCATATTCGCACCCCTCGGATCGACGACCACCGCGAGGTTCGTCTGAAGCCCCGAGAGCTGGGGATTCGTGACTGGGACGATAAACTGACGCTCGAGTTCGCAGGCGATCGACCCTGCATCGCTGCGGCGGAGATCGTGCGCGCTGACGACGCCGTCACCATGTATCTGCTCGGGGATTCCACGGTCGCCGACCAGACCAGTCCGCCCTGGAATAGCTGGGGGCAGATGATCCCCCGTTTCTTCGGGCCCGACCTTGCGATTGCCAACCACGCCGAGTCGGGCGAATCGCTCCGGAGCGCCCGGCGGGCCGGGCGGCTCGATAAGGTTCTCAGCACCATCCGACCAGGCGACTTCCTTCTCATCCAGTTCGGCCACAACGACCAGAAGGAGAAGGGAGAAAACGTCGGGGCGATGACCACGTACCTGGCGGACCTGAAGAGTTACGTCGAGGCCGGAATCGGCCGGGGTGCTCGGCCGATCCTCGTGACTCCGATGCACCGCCGGCGCTTCGACGCTCGAGGCAAGGTCGTCAACAGCCTGGGCGATTATCCCGAAGCGGTGCGCAGGGCCGCACGGGAAGAAGGTGTGCCGCTGATTGACCTGAACGTGATGAGCCGGGCGCTCTACGAGGCGCTCGGGCCGGAAGGTTCTGCCTCGGCCTTTGTTGACGGTACCCACCACAATGCTTTCGGCAGCTACGAGCTCGCCCGATGCGTCGTCGAGGCCATCCGTTCGAATGCGATGCCGCCGGCCCGATACCTTGTCGAGGGGGTCTCGCCGTTCGACCCCACTCATCCCGATCGCCCCGAGGTCCTTCGGCTCGGTCGGCACAGCCGTTCCCCATCGTCCACGTTCCTGTCCTTCGTGAATCCTCTCTCGTATCGTCGATCTTCGATCCGGAGTCCTCTCCATGACCATTCCTCGTCGCGGTTTCACGTTGATTGAATTGCTGGTCGTCATTGCGATCATCGCCGTGCTGATCGCCCTGCTTCTCCCGGCGGTCCAGGCCGCGCGCGAAGCGGCCCGACGGACCCAGTGTGTCAACAACCTCAAGCAGCTTGGCCTGGCTGTCCAGAACTACCACGACGCCAACGGGGCCATCCCGCCCAGTGGCGACAACGCAATGAACTTTTCGATGAAGCCACGCCTACTCGCGCAGATGGAGCAATCCGCGGCCTTCAACGCGATGAATTTCTCCTTGAAGTATGGAGACCCCTCGAATAACACCATTGAGGTCATGACAATCAATACTCTGTTGTGCCCGTCCGACTCCAATATCCCGACCCAGTACCGCAGTGTGAACGGCGTGAACATGCTGGTCGGCTACCACAGTTATCCAAACAACATCGGGACTTATCTGCGAAACACGGGCGGGATGCTGGACGGCCCGGCTTACATCATGGGATCGAACATCGGGATGGTCGTCTCGCTCTCGTCGATTACGGATGGGACGTCGAACACAGTGATCTTCAGTGAGAGCCTTCGCGGCCGGAATGACGCTTCGATTGGGCCTTATCAGATCTATCGGACCAGTGACACCGACTCGGGACCCATGCCGCTACAAACCCTCGCCGCCGACTGCCTGGCCTCGACCACGGTGATCGATGGCACGAACGGTGCATACTGGCTCGACGACAACTGCGGCAAGGGAGGCGGCTACTCGCACGTCATGACGCCGAACTCGAAATCTTGCTTCTTCAATATCAAGAGCTACATCAGCAAGACCAACAGCCTGGTTGCAGCCAGCTCGTATCACCCCGGCGGAGTGAACACGGCGTTCCTCGACGGCTCGGTCCGATTCATCAAAAACTCGGTGAGCCCGCAGACGTGGTGGGCGATCGCGTCAAAGGCCGGCGGCGAGGTTGTCAGCTCCGATAGTCTCTGAGTTCGGAGAGTTGAATTCGATGGGGCCCTCTGGTATCCGATGACCAAGCGGCTCAGCGCTTTTTGCCGGAAGGACTCCAGCCTCGGTGCTGAGCGTGGCAAGAGTTTTTCCACGGAACGCCGGCTGAAGTCGGCTCCTATCATGAGATCAGATCGCGCACAATAACCAGGCTCGTGTTGTTCCCCCATCATCCACGAGCCGAGCAGGGCCCTATCATGATGCAGACGATCCGCTCCTTTCTCGCGGCGCTCGCCCTGATCGGTGCGGGCACCGGCGGGGCTTCGGCGGCTGGATTTCCGTGGCCGTCCTACGCCGATCGGCCAGACTCCTGGTATCGTGGCGACGAGGCGTCGCGGCTCGCTGAGAACCTCCTCTCGCACCAGACCGACCGGGGGGATTGGCCCAAGAATTTCGATACGTCGAGCGAGCCCTATCGAGGCGATCGCTCCAAACTCCGTGGCACCTTTGACAACGGTGCCACCGTAGGTGAAATGCGGTTTCTGGCGAGAGCCTTCGTCGCTACCGGTCGAGAGCGATACCGTGAGGCCTTTTTCAAGGCTCTCGACCATGTCCTCTCGGCTCAGTATCCCTGCGGTGGATGGCCCCAATCGGACCCTCCTGGCAAGGGATATCCTCGTTACATCACATTTAACGACAACACAACCATCAACCTTCTGGAGTTGGTCCGTGATGTGGCGAGTTCCGAC
>DAIDJI010000184.1 GCA_027451455.1 Planctomycetales bacterium
ACCTCCATCAGACGGATCAGGATGGGATGGACACCGCCACGTCCCCCGATCGCCCGGGGGACCGGGCCGGGAGCGGCGGGGCGGGAACTCAAGAACCTGCATGATTTCGCCGGCCGGCCGCGAGGGCCGCGCACGCCCGGAATCCGGACGCACGAAGTCATCGGGTCGGTCGATCGGGAGGCCATGCCCCGATGCCGATCCCTCGGAGTTTCGCCTGCCCGTTTCGTAACGGACGAAGGACGCGGGCCCCGAGGTCATCGCGAGAGCGGGATGCGCGGCCCGCGAGAGGATTCGTACGTCGCGACGTCCCGATTTTCCGGTGTGGCTCGTCCCTGTCGATGGGCCAATCACAACCGGTCAGGGGAGGCGGGCACGAACCGATCTCGCATCAGCGCGGGAGAGACGCCGATCCTGAACTGGCCGACGGAGGCCGCACCCGAACCGCGTGCGACCCCTCCGGACTCATGCTCGTGAAAGATAGGAGTATAACCCGGGCCTCAATCACTTACCAGACCTCAGCCTGTCCAGGCCCGGGGAGAAAGGCGCCGTCACCGTGAGGGCCTCGCCCTCACTTCGCGGCTGCGTTCTTCGCGTCGAGCTGGGCGAAATACTTCTTGGGATCAGCCTTGATCTTCTCCTCGCAGCCATCGCAGCAGAGAAAAACCACCCGGCCGTCGACCGTTACCTTGAACGGCTTGCCCATCTCACCGAGCTTGTCGTTCGAGACGGGGCAGTAGACCTGCTTCATCGCCAGTTCCTGGTCGGCGGGAGGAAGTTCCTTGATGTTGGCAATCTCCTCAGGGCCGAGCTTCGAGGCCGAAGCGGCGCCTCCCTTGGGCGGCTCGAGCTTCGGGGTTTCGTCCCCCTTCTTGCCCTCGGCCGGCTTGGTAGGCTCAGGGGCCTTGGCCGATTGTTCCTTGGAAGCCGAGGCTTCGCCCTTGCCGGGCTCACCCTTCGGCGCCTTTTCCTCCACACTCGACGGCGGGATGATCGGCTTCTTGGGCGCCAGCGACGGGCTGGCGGTCGTGGGATTGCCCTGCGGCGCGGGGGCCGGGCCTTCCTCCTCGCCGCAGCCTGCGGCAATCCCGGCCACGGCGACGACCCAGGCAAATCTGCGGATCAGGTTCATCGGTAACTTCTCGGTGGGGCCCATCGATCGATCCAGGGCGACGCCGAACGATTGCGACGCCTTAACGCGTGTCATTCTAGCCGCGGCGCCGGGGCCTCGCCAGGCCCCCGACTGCCCGGTCAGCCCGCCGCGGAGTCAGCCAATCCGTTGGCCGCTCCGTCTGGAATCCCCTTGTAGAACCGACGATTCTCCAGCGCGTAGATCCGGTCGGTGAAGATGTCGGCCGTCTGCGAGGTCATTCGCTCGCGTGCCACGCAGTTCATCTTGGCGTCGAGGTCGTCAATGTACGAGACCAGCAGTGCCTCCATCGTCAATGGAGGGATCGGCGAGCCGAATTCACGCTTGCCGTGGTGCGAGAGGACCGCATGCTCCAGCAGGATCAGTGTCTCGGCCGGGAACCCCTCGATCCGGGCCGCCGCCTCTCGGATCATGTCGCGGCCAATCAGGATGTGCCCGATGAGCTGCCCTTCCTTCGTGTACTTGGTCTCGACCGGGTGATACTCCAACTCCCGGAGCTTGCCGATATCGTGCAGGACCGTCGCCGCAACCACAACACCCCGGTTCAGCGGCGGGTCGAGCTGGTCGTAATACTTCGCGTAGTGATCGGCCAGGAAACTCGCGATCCGCGTCATGCTCCAGACGTGCTCGATCAGGCCGCCCGTGTAACTGTGGTGCATCCCCTGCGCGGCCGGCATCTTCTTGAAAAGTGCCTGGTTCTCTTCCAGGATATCCTCCACCAACCGCCTCAGGTGCGGCTGATCGATGCAACGCTCGATCAGATCGCGGAGCTTCCTCAGCAGCTCGTCGGACGGATACCGGCTGCTCTCGTACAGGTCGGCAAAGACAAACCCGTGCGCCACGTCCTCGTCGGTCGTCGGGCGGATACCCAGAATCTCGACCTGCATCCCGTACCGGACGTCGAACTTGCCCCGAACCTGCAGGCGATACGCCGTCCCTTCTTTCCAGTGCTCCGCCTCTTCGAGGAAGCGATTATCCGACCAGAGCGGCGCCTCCACCGTCGATCGGCTGTCTCGGAAGACGCAGCGCATGTAGGGCTGGCCCGACCGGGTCATTCCCTTCGTCTTCCGCACCAGGGCCGCGTAACAGACGGCCTCCTCGTCGCTGACCAGGTCCGAAAGCTTGATGACCACCGGCTCGGTCCCCACCATCACTCGCCACCTTTCCCGATCGGAAGCCGCCCGGCCGTTGCCCCGCTTGCCTCCTCCAGTTTACAACACGGTCATCGGTCGATCGGACTGACTGCCCCCGCTCCCTCCCTCTCGCTCCTTCTGCTCATTGGAATACCATGTTCGTTTGTTCGGCACAAGGGGAGCCGCTTCAAACCCTGGGTATGACTGTGTTTTTGAACACATTTGTGGCAAGCCGCAAGGATTCTGACGATGGTGACAGATGCGAAGGATCTGCGTTCGGCCGTGGCGACGAAGGGCCAGTTGGGGCGGTCGATGAGCTTCCGCGAGGCGGCGGCCAGGCGATGGGACGTGATCGTCATTGGGGCCGGTCACAACGGGCTGACGTGTGCGGCGTATCTAGCGCGAGCAGGTCGGAGTGTCCTTGTACTTGAGGCCCGGCCGAGGGTCGGCGGGGCCTGCACGCTCCGAGAGGTCTGGCCAGGGGCCTGGGTCTCGCCCTGCGCGTACCTGGTCGGATTGCTCCATCCGACGGTGATCCGCGAACTGAAGATGGAGGAGCGCGGGTTCCGGTGGACGCCCGCAACGGCTGGGCTCTTCGTCCCGTTCGAGGATGGGAGCAGCATCCAGCTCTGGGACGACAATCGGCTCTGCGAGCAGGAGATCGCCCGGTTTGCGCCCGGCTCGCTCTCGGGCTGGAGAGCGTTCGGCGACGTTAAGCGACGGCTCCGCGATGCGCTCCGTCCTGAGGGGGAAAATGACCTCTGGATCGGCCGGGCGCCCTCGCGCGACGAGATCGAGCGCCGTCTGGCTGGCGATGCCGAGGCGATTGGCCTCCTATCGGAGTGGTCGATGGTGGAGTACGTGGAGCGGTTCATCGAGGACGATCGATTGCAGATGGCCTACCTGGGGCAGGGGGTGATCGGAACCAACGCAAGTCCGCACGACCCGGGGACGGCCTCAATCCACTTCCATCACCAGTCAGGTCGGCTCGGCGGGATGCCGGGGATGTGGGGGTATGTCGAGGGCGGGATGGGAATGGTCTCGTTCCTGCTCGCCGACATCGCTCAGGACGCCGGCGCGGTCATTTTGACCGATGCCCCGGTTGCGAGAATCGTGCCGGGCGAGGGGGTTGAGCTGGAGGGGGGCGATCGGATCGGATCGGGCTGCGTGGTCTCGAACGCCGACCCGAGAACGACCCTCCGCCTGCTCGGCGAGGCGGCCGATCCCGGCTGGCGAGCCCGGGTGGAATCGATTCCGCAGGTCGGATGCACGGTCAAACTGAACGTCGCTCTGCGCGAACTGCCGAGCTTTCTGGCCCGGCCGGGTTCGTCGATGCCGCACCACCTCGGCCAGATCAACACGCCGCTCACGAAAGCGGAATGGCAGGCGGGTTACGATCGCGCCCGCGCAGGCGAGCTTCCCGACCGGCTCTGGACCGAGTTGTACTTCCAGACGGCGCACGACCCGACCGTGGCGCCGAGGGGTGTCCACACAATGAGCGTCTTCGCGCAGTATGTCCCGCACACGTTCGCCCAGGGCGACTGGGATTCGCGACGCGAGGAGGTGCGCGCCCTGGCACTCCGCTCGATTGGCCGATTCTGCGAGAATATCCCGGACGCGGTGATCGACGCCGAGGTCCTTGGTCCCCCCGACATCGAGCGCGAGGTCGGCCTGGTCGGCGGACATATTTTTCAGGGCGAATGCCTGCCCGAGTTCATGTGGGATCGTCGGCTAACCCCGGCCACGCCGATGCCTGGCGTCTACCTGTGCGGCGCCGCGACGCATCCCGGCGGGAGCGTGATCGCGATCAACGGCCGGAACGCCGCGATGGAGATCCTGGCGACGTCGGCCGGGGAATCCGCCTGACGGGTCGTGGGACCTCGCATCGCCCAGGCCGCCGGCTACCCCGCCGGGCCCTCCTGACGCCGACCCTTGGCCTGGCTTCCGACAGGCGACCCGGCGAGCGCGGCCGTTCCCTGGATTCGTTCAGCCGTGGGCCGTGAAAAGAATCGCCTCGCCCCGGCTCTCGGCGTCCAGACGGTGGGCCAGCCGCGGGGCGAAATAGGAATCGATGAGTCCCACCCGACTCGTGAGTCGGTATGGCACCCGGTAACGGTGGCGGAGAAGCTGCCGGATCGAATAACCCACCGCGCTGGGAAGCGAGTAGGTCGACAGACTTCGAATATCGAGTTCGGCACGCTCGCACGCCACCCTTAGGCTCTTCGGGGAGAACTGCATCAGGTGGTAGGGGAGGTCGGTGCTATGCCAGACATCCCTGATGGTCTGGCAGAAGTAACATTCGGCGTTGGGGACCGCGATCCAGATTCTACCGCCCGGGGAGAGTCGGCCCTTCATCACCGAAAGAGTCGCCACGGGGTCGGGGACATGTTCCAGGACGTGATTGGCCGTGAGGATATCGAAGCGCCTCTCCGGATGCGTCTCGGCGAATTGCTCCAGTGTCCCGGTGAAAACCTCGAGGCCCGCCGACCGGCACCGCTCTGCCGCCACCGGGCTCGGCTCAACCCCTTCGACGACGGCGCCCAGCCGGGCGGCGATCCGCAGGAAGGACCCTCCGCCGCATCCCACGTCGAGCAGTTTCTCACCCGGCACGATCTTGATGTGGCGGAGTTCCCCGGTCCGTTGAGCTTCCGCCACGATCTCGTCGTCGTTCTCCGTCCCCGGGTCATAGGGCGAGTAATTCTCCGAGTAGTACGTCGCGAGTTCGTCCCACGACGGTTGCGGATTCATGAAGCGGTGTGTACAGGCCTCGCAACGATCGACCTGCCAGATCCGCTCATCGATCTTCCGCGTCGTTCGAGCCGCGAAATCATGGTGGATCCGATCGGAGCCGCAGACCGGACAATGGGTCAAATCCCGCATGGGCATACCCCCTTTGTTCTGGTGGGAGACCCGACGCGACCACGGTTCCAGCAGCTCTGGATTTCCCAGGTGAGCCGAGGGTCTCGAGAAAGTCGGCTGGCCTATTCAGTCGCCACAAGGAAACATACGAAGCCAGCTCATCAGTGGGGGCTTCGAATGCGCCAACGGTATCCGGATGGACCCTGGAACACGAGATCTCATCCACGCAAATGGCTTCGATCAATACGTTTCCGTAGACTTTAGCCGATAGGGATGCCTGGAGACAAGCGGACGAAGGAGGGCCTCCGCGGCCGGCGATTGTCGCGGATCGGATCTTGTTGTAGTGTGGCCGGGCCTCCGCGGGCGAGGGATATCGTGATTCCTTTCCCCATCCGGGCCGACGTTCTCGGGAGACCGACGCGATGAGCGATCCGACGGGGTGGCGCCCGTCCGTGCCGCCGATCGATGATCCCGGCGCGCGGGCCAACGCCCATTCCGCCCGGGGCGCCCGACTCGCCGGCGAGGGGCGGTTCCGCGAGGCCGTCCACGAATTCCGGGCGGCGTTGGCGCTCGTGCCGGGTAACCCGATCGCGCTCAACAATCTCGCCATGACCCTGGGCCGCGCCGGAGCTCTCGAAAGCGATCGCTCCCAGCTCTCCGCGGCGGTCGACTTCCTGAGAGAGGCCATCCAGATCCAGCCCAGCGCCGTCGGACTCTACCAGAACCTGGCCGCCGTTCTGGCCCTCGCCGATCGGCCCGTGGAAGCCCTCGCTGCGCTGGAGGAAGCCGTCCGACTGGAACCGAGCAACGCGCGGACCCTCGGCCTCCGAAGCCTCGCCCGGTTGACGCTCGGTGACTACGATCGGGGATGGGATCACTTCGACCCCGTCCTCGGCAACCCGGCCGCCCGCGCTCGTGAGATCCCGGGCGTTCCCAGGTGGCGCGGTGAGACGATGCCAGGCGCCCTACTCATCAACGGCCAGGAGGAAGGGCAGGGGGACTGCATCCAGGGGATTCGGTTCGCCGCCGAGGCCAGACGTCGTCTCGGGGCGGTCGTTGCACTGGTCCCGCCGTCGCTGGCCCGGTTGGTGGCACGCGCCCCCGGTCTCGACCGTGTCGAGACCGACCGCGGACGCCTTCCGGCCGTTGCGGCCCAGGTCGTGCCCATGGACCTGGCCGCGGTCTTCCAGCCAAAACGCGAAACGATCGCCGGCGCCGCGTATCTGACCGCCGATCCTGCCGCGGTCGACCGGTGGCGGCCGATCGTCGGGGCCGTCCCGGGACTCAGGGTCGGGATCGCCTGGCAGGGGAATCCCGCCTTCCATCTCGACACCTGCCGATCGTTTCGCCTGGCCGAGATGGGTCCGCTGGCCCGAGTCGATGGCGTCTCGCTGATCTCGCTCCAGAAGGGGCCTGCCGTTGCCCAGCGAACCTCGGCCGGCTTCCCAACAACCGATCTCGGCCCCTCGTACGACGCGGGCGACTGGCTCGAAACCGCCGCGGTTGTCCACCTGCTCGACCTCGTGATCACCTCCGACAGCGCCCTCGCGCACCTCGCCGGTGCCCTCGGTACGCCCGTCTGGGTGGCCCTGGCTCGTCCAGCCGATTGGCGCTGGTTGGTCGACGGCGACGATAGCCCCTGGTACCGAAGCATGCGCCTCTTCCGCCAGAAGACGCCCGGCGAGTGGGGCCCGGTCTTCCAGCAGATCGCCGAGGCCCTGGCAGGGATGGAGGCCAGATCAAGGGGGAGAGAACATATTCGATAGTCTGATTTTGACCGTGTGTTTGATAGGTCTCTTCTGGAATTTGGATTATGTATTATCAGATAACCTGAAATATTAAAATTCATTGATTTTTAGTTGAGGGTGGCGGAGATTCTGCCGATGTGGAGTGGATCAATCGGGCGATGGCGGTTGAGGGCCGTTGACCCGGCGGGTATGGCCGCGATGGTCGGGCTGGTACTGGTGATCGTCGCCTGCCACGGGGAGATCCTGTTCAACGGGATGCAGTACGCCTTTCGCGACTCTGCCCATTTCTATTATCCGCTTCACTGGCGAGTGCAGCAGGAGTGGTCGGCCGGCCGGCTCCCGCTCTGGGAGCCGGCTTCCAGTGGCGGGGCACCGATTCTTGGGAGCCCGATGGCGGCCGTGCTTTATCCGGGCAAACTGGTCTTCGCCCTCCTGCCGTATGCCTGGGGCGTTCGAATCTATACCGTCGGCCATGAGTTACTGGCGTTCGGGGGGATGTGGTGGCTGTTACGGTCTTGGGGAGCCAGCCGGGCCGGTTCGGCGATCGCCGGGCTTTCTTATGCCTTTGGCGGTCCGGTGTTCTCGGATTATTTTAACATCATTTATCTGGTCAGTGCCTCGTGGATGCCGATCGGTCTGCTGGCGGCCGATCGATGGTTGCGGTTGAGACGCCCGATGGCCCCGATCGGGCTGGCGCTGGTTCTCGCCATGCAGGTGCTCGGAGGGGATCCCGAGGCGGCCTATCTGACGATGCTCTCGGCCTTTGGATACGCCGCCGGGCTGGCTGGATTTTTCTCGCGGCCTGGTCGGTGGCTGGCCGGGATCGCGGCGATCGCGATCGCCTGGACCTGGATCGGGCCGGGACTCGCCCGATGGATTCACGGTGGACGGTGGGGGCAGCCCGCGATCGCTTTGGCGTGGGCGGTCGGGCTCGTCGGGTTATTGATCGCCAGACCCCGAGCCTGGGTGGTGCGAGCGACGGTCGGGCTGGCCGTCGCCGGGGCGCTTGCGATCCTGATCTCGGCCGTGCAGGTCCTCCCGGTGGTGGAGAACATCTCCGAGAGCGTTCGCGTGGATGGATCGGGGCCGGACCTCCTCTACGATTCCAGCTTGCTCCCGTACCGGGCGGCGGAATGCCTCTGGCCGAAGGTCTTCGGGACGTTCACTCGCGGCCATCAATACTGGATGCCGATCCTGCCGCCGATGGGCTCACATCGCCCCTCGCCGTTGACCATCTACTTCGGAGCATCAGCGATGCTCCTGGCCCTGGGCGCCTCGGGGTGCCGGGGCGGGCCGCCCTGGCGAGGCTGGATGACGGTCCTCTGGTTTTTCGGGATCTGGGCGGCCCTCGGGCGCTTCGCCGGCCCTTCGAGCTGGACCGAGGAACTGACCGTCACCTCCGGTGACGATAGCTTTTACGGACTTCTCACCACGTTCCTGCCGGGACTTCGACTCTTCCGGTTCCCCTTCAAGCTCCTGATTGTCGCCTCCATCGGCGCCTCGGCGCTGGCCGGGCTGGGCTGGGATCGGCTCGGATCGGGCGAGGGCCGACGCCGGACGCTCGGGATAGGGATCGTCCTGCTCGTCGCGACACTCGCCCTGCTGGCGACGGCCGCGACAACCCGGAACCCAATCGCCGCCGCGATCGCCGCGCGCGATCCCGGCTCGGCCATCTTCGGCCCGATCGACGCCAGGGGCGCCGCCTCCGCGATTGTCGCGGCTCTCGCCCACGGCGCGATCGCGATGGCGTCCGCGCTCGCTCTCTTCGCCTGGCGGGCGCGGCGACCCGGATCATCGGCGCCGGGCGTGGTCGCCGTGCTCGTCCTGGCGCTCGACCTCGCGGTGGCCCAGGCCCCGCTCGTCGTCGCCATCCCGCAGGCCGATTTCGAACGGAAATCAGAGGTGGCTCGAGCGATTCACGACGAGGA
>DAIDJI010000185.1 GCA_027451455.1 Planctomycetales bacterium
CCGCCTCGAATCCTTCCGGCCGAAGGAACCGGCGCTCCAGGGTCGTGGCTGCCTCAACCCGATCGACCTTGTAGTGTTTGACTCGCCCAGCCGCAGGGTCCAACGCGATCAGGTAAAGCGCGCCGCGGTGATAGATCCAACCCAGGGGATGGACCTCGCGGTCGGTCGCACTCGCCTCCCGCTCCGCACGATAGCGGAGCCGGACAGCGCGCCCGTCCTCGATCGCGACCTGGAGGCCGTCGATCAGCTCGGCGTGCCGCGTGTAGTCGTGGGCATCGACCGCGGTCAGGTGGAAGTGCCCCGCGAAACGATCCAGGTACTCCAGGGCCGATCGGCCGAGCATGGCCCGGACCTTCGCAGCGGCGCTGCGAGCGGCAGCGCCGAAGGGGGTCCCCGCCAGCGGGTCGAGCAGGCGACCGCCAAGGTACAGGGCCGCCGCCTCGTCAAAGCCAAAACTCGGCGGCTGGCCCCCGACCGAGGCAATCCGCCAGGTCTTGCGCCCATACTCGCCGACGCTCTCCTCGAGCGGGAACCCGACGCGACGGAACAGGGCGAGGTCCCGGCGGATCGTCTTATCGGCGGCCCCCACCTCAGCGGCCATCTCGCGCACCGTCAGGCCGATACGCCGGGACGAGAGGGCCCGCAGCAAAATCCACTGACGCCGCAGCGATCGTTCATCCCGCATGATCGTCTTCAACCCGGTCGATTTGGGCATTGAAGCCAGGGAAATCAAGCCGCTTTGGAGGACCAAGTTTCAGAACCGATCTCCAAGGACCACAGGCCATCTCCCCGATGAAACCATCCTACGCATCGGGGTCGGTCAGGTAATGTCCAACCTGACGTTAGTACACTTTTCGCGCGAGAATCAACGAGGCTCCCGTCTCTTCGCCGTCGAACATTCGTGGGGATCGAGAGCCAGACTCAGATCTCGGCGCCGATTCCGGCGGTCTGGATCGACCAACCGATCCCGCATCCCGCGGCCGACTCCGGTTGGAAAACGTCGGCCATAACCTGCTTTCCTGCTCCTTGAACGCTCGGCCCCGCTGGAAGTGATCGTCTAAAGGAGGATCTCCCGTGCCCTCGATGGCGAGGGCCTCTCCCTGCTGTCGCCAACCGGCCATGAATCCCGAATCCCGAGGAATCCGGGATCGCCGCGACGATTGGCGACCCGGAAGCATCGGGAGTGCGGGGAAATCCGGAGGGAGCTGATCTATACCCGGGCCCCGGGCCCGGGCAACCCGGCAGGTCACGACCACCTGTAAGCGATTCGCGAGGACCAGAGAGAGGGATTCCTCCGCCCAAGTCGATCGAAAACCCTTGAGGCGAGACGTACCAGAGCGGGACCGGCGACGGAGACGCCATGATCCCGGATTGCGCCCCGGATCAGGCTGGCCGATATCGACCAACTGGCGTCCGGCGGCTCCCGGTTACGAGTCCAGATCGCGGGAAACGCTGGAAGTCTCCCGAAAACGGCCCTGGCCCATGGGACTCGATCCCATTCCCCCCGGGCGTCCCTTGTGTGGGAACAAAGGTCGTTTATACTGGGAGCTTGCCTCCATTACCCGGACAACCCCGGTTTGCGCCTTGGGCGCGCGGCGGAGGAGGCACCGCCGGTTGACCGGTCGGGGTTCTGGACATCGAGGATCTGCAACATGCGATAGCGGCGGGCGTCGGCGACATAAAAGAAAAAGCGACCCATGGGGTCGCTTATTTCTTATCGGGCCGCGGCTCCAGTGTTTGGAGGCACCGGGATAGGTCATCAGGCTGTTGGCGCAGCTCGAAGACCGAGAACCGTGACCGGCTGGTGTGACTCGTTACCCACCAGTCTAATCACGTCTCCCTTCGCCGTCAATACACCGAACGTGGAAGGTACGCGCCCGGTGGGAAGGCTCGACCGTCCCCTCGCGGGGATCGTGCGCGCCGACCCATCTCAACGCCGCCCGCCCCGGGCCGTGCGTGACGCCCTCCGGCGTCCGCACCTGCACCGCGAGGGGGCACCGTGCGCGCAACTACTGACATTGCCCTGGAGGCCAGGGGCGTCCCGCCCTCCAGGGCCGCGGGCGGCTATCAGCTCATTCCCACCATCCAGCTCGCGGTGGCCTGGTGGGCCTATCGCGAGGGCGTCATCCAATTCGCCGACCTGCGGGTCTGGTTCGCCGCCTGGGAGATGAGGGCCCGGCGCTGTCGGACGCCCACCCCCCTGCCCCGCCGGTTCGGCCAGCCTGAACTCGAGCGGCTCACCGGTCTGCCGCCGAGGCGACTCCGGGCCGCGATCCACCGTCTCGAGGTCGCCGGATTGCTCCACTGGGCGGAGAACCTCATCGGATTCCCGGCCGACGCCGAGGCCATCGCAAGGACCGACGCCGAGGGCTTCCGGTCGTTCTTCGACACCGTCCCCAACCATGATCGCCGGGTGCCTGTCCCGCGCCGGATTCTCCGAATGCTGGCCGAGGGCTGCCGCCCTGCCCTGATCGCCACGATCCTCGGCCACCTGCTCCGCTGCCTCTACCTCAAGAGCGGCCGGTTCCAGGACCTGGGCCGCGTCAAGGCCTCGTGGATCGCCGAAACCTTCGGTGTCAGCATCCGACGCGTCAAGGAGGCACGCCGGGAGCTGGTCGACCTCGGCTGGCTGATCCCACTCGACTCGCCGCAATGGGCGATGAACCGATGGGGCGCTTTGGTGCGGATCGACCTTGGCTGGTCGCGCTCAGGGCAAAGCAGCGACGGCTCCTTCCCGGCGTCACGGCCGGGACTGAAATTGACACCCCCTGCCCCGCCTTCCGGCGCGGAAATGTCACCCCCTGATTCTTCCGACAAGGAACCCCAAGGGAAGGATAAAAACCAGAAACCCGCCACGGGCGGGCCGACTGGTTTTTCTCTCAACGTTCGGGGAAAAGAAAAGACGCCGGATGCCGGCCGGCCGGTCCGGGGCAACGTTTCGACGTACCCGGCGACCAACCCCGTGCCGTGTCCCACGGCAAGGCGCCTGGGCGGTTCCCCTACCCGGCCGGAGCCCAACCCAGCGCCCGGGAAGCCCGATCTGCGGCACATCGTCTCCGAGGATCTCTCGGACACAGGGCGGCTGCTGGAGCTGTACTCCCAGGCGGTCGGCCTGGGGCAAGTCCCGTCCAGCGAGTGGGGGCGGCTGCGGTTCGTGGCGGCGGCCGAGCATGCTCGATCGATCGGCCAGGCGAATCCCTGCGGGCTCTTCGCGCGGCTGGTGCGTGGTCGGTTGCTGCATTTCGCGACGGAGGGCGACGAACAGGCGGCGAGCGTCCGGATCCGGTCTCACCTGTATGGATCCCGTGGGCCGCTGCCGATGCGTGCCCCGGTGGAGCGAGTGGAGCAGGGGAGGAAGCCCCGGCGCGTCGTGGAGTGGTCGGAGGACGCCCAGGTAGTGCAGGCGGTGCGGTCAGCGTTGGCGCGGGCTGGGTATCGAGGCGATCCGTTCCCCATGCTGAGACGAGAAAAGCCGGAATGGACGCGGGATCGGTGGGATCGGGCAGTGGCCGAACTGGGCCGATGAGCCGGTTGCTTCCGGTCGATAACGTCCGGAGGCATGCCAGCTCGAACTTCTCCGGCGAGAATTTCAGCGGGCAATACAAGAGCTCTGACGTATCGAAGGGGCAGGTAGATTGGGTGTCGGACGTTGTCGGGTCGTTCTCCGTCGCTACACCTGCCGCCACGCTGCGCGGATCGATAACCGGGTTATAGCCCGGATCGAACGGCGTGAACAAGGCGTCCACATCGTCAGTCCGCCGCCCTCGGTCACGTGCCCTATAACGGCGCTATAGCCCTCCCGGCCACTCCTCGGATGTATCGCATGACCAGCACCTCGCGCTCCACTTGGTCCAAGCAATAACGCGGTTATAGCCGCCCTCGCCGACCGGCCGATAACACCAGCATCGGGCCCGGGATGGCCCCGGGCCGGTCACCTACCGGGAGACCGATGAATGGCTATCGTTTCCGCAATAAACTTGAAAGGCGGCGTTGGAAAGACGTCGCTCTGCCTTCACCTGGCGGGTGCCCTCTCGCAGTTGGGACGTCGCGTCCTCGCGGTTGATAACGACCCGCAAAGCTCCCTGACGGCCGGATTCCTCGGGTCCCAGCCGACCCGCCAACTCGACCCTTCGGGGACCATCGCGGCGATATATGCCGGCGACGATCCGATGCCAGGGGCGGTGATCCGGCCAACGGGCTTCGAACGGATTGACCTGCTGGCCGGGTCGCGGTTCGCCGTCGGGTCGAACGTGCCGAACCCCCACACGGCCCCCCACGCCGATCAGGTCCTGCTCCGGGACTTCCTTGAGCTGGTCCGCGGCGATTACGATGTGGTTCTTATCGACTGTCCACCCAACCTGCACATGGCGAGCTGGGCCGCGATGGCGGCCAGCGATGCCTTCATGGTCCCGGTCCAGCCCGAGGACTTCGGGGCGCAGGGAACGCAGGATGTGATCGAGTCGGCCGCTGGCGTTCGGGCGGTCGTGAATCCGGGGCTTGCGCTGGCTGGATACATCGTCTCGATGTATCAGGCTCGGCGTTCCGTCCACCAGGCTTACGTGGCGCACCTGAAGGAGGCCCACGGCGCCGCCGTCTTCGCCGCGGCGATCCCGGAGGCGGCGGAGTTCGCGGAAGCCGTCATGGCCCGGAAGCCGATCGGTTTCCATAAACCACGGGGCGCCGCCGCGAAGGCGATTCGGGCGGTCGCCGAGGAACTGGTCGGCCGGCTCGACGCGATCGCCGTTGGCTCCAGGGCAGGGGAGGCCGCCTGATATGGGCAAGCTCGAATCACTGATGAAGGCCCACGGTGCGAACATCAGCGACAGCTTCGGGACCAGCGCCGGCCATGCTGCGCCCGCGCTTCCACCTGGAATGTCGCTCGCCGACGCCCAGCGGGCGCCATCCCGAGACCAGGGGGTGACGAGAAGCAAGAACGCTGTCGAGATCCCGACCGATCGGATCGTCCGGGACCCCGACCAGCCGCGGGAGGAGTTTGACGAGGAGGCGATCGATCGACTCGCGGAGTCGATGAAGACGAAGGGTCAGTTGCAACCGATCAGGGTCCGCTGGAGCGAAGGGCAGGGGGCCTATGTCGTGGTCATGGGCGAACGCCGGTGGCGGGCTGCTGCGAGGGCCGGGCTAGCGACCCTCAGCTGCATCGTCCATCAAGGACAGGTGGAACCGGCGGAGTTGCTGGCCTTGCAGGTAATCGAGAATTGCCTCCGCGAGGACCTCAAGCCGATCGAGCAGGCCAGGGCTTACCGGAAGCTCCAGGAGCTCTACGGTTGGTCGGGCAACCGGCTCGCCAAGGAACTCTCGATTCCCCAACCGGCGATCGTCCAGGCTCTCAAGCTTCTCGATCTGCCCGAGTCGATCCAGGCGAAGGTCGAGGCCGGGGAACTGGCTCCACGAACGGCCTACGAGATTAGCAAACTCGAAGACGAGGCCGATCGGGTAGTGCTGGCGGAGCGGGCCGCAGCCGAGAGGCTGACCGGTGGTCAGGTCGCCGACGTCGTGAAGGCTCGAAAGGCCGGGAAGGATCTGGCCACCCCGGGATCGTGTCGCGCCGAGTTCAAATTGGCGGCCGGCTGCAAGGTGGTCGTATCTGGTCTGCCTGACCAGCATCCCGATACGGTGATAGCCCGGCTCCGTGAGGCCATCAAGCAGGCCCAGCGGCTAGCTCGCGAGGGGGCCGGGGGGCAGGCGGCGTAAGCCGCTGAATGGAGTGCGATTTCCCCGAGCCGATGGGCTGACTCGCGATTCAGGTCTGTGTCGCAACGGTGATGGTCGGCGGTGATGATTCCATCGCCGGGGCTCTGTCCGCGCCAACGAGTCGATTGACCAACCAATCGTTGACACGGGCAAATGTCAGAGAGGCCTCCAGGCCGGGCCGCGCGACCATCACCACGATCGAAGGATCGCGGTGATGGTCTGTTCGGCTCGATGCGACGGAGCGTTCAGCCCATGCCACTCCGCGGTCGTGGGCGTCCAGGCGGCGACGGCGCCCGGCTTCGCATCGTAGGGGGCACGCCCGGCCGGGTCAGGTAGGTGGTGTGCGAGTAGGCTCTGTTTGGCTTTAGACAGGCGGACACAGGGTTCGGGGGTCTCCAGAACACCAGTGAACCTGACAAACCCTCGGGAATTCGAAGGTCTCGTGGATCGAGGACACTGAACATTAGACTAATGCCAAGCAGAGCCTAGTCGAGTTCGATTGAGGGGCGGGCGGTTGATCGTGTCCTGTACGGGGTGGTTTCTCAATCGGGGGCCATAGGCACTGGCGTCACGACGTAGGACGACGGGCCACGGTTCAGACCGCCGTGGCGGACCTCGTGCAAGAGCTTGAGATTTTTGAGCCGGGCCAGGGATCGAATGACCGTCCGGCGGCTGATGCCGGCGCGACTCGCGATGTCAACCACGGCGGTCCTCGCCTGCCCATTAGGCTGGGTGTCGCGGTATAGGATCACCCACGTCATCGCCTCGTGCGGCGTCAGGCCGTACTTCGAGATCCCCTCGTCGATGAAGCGGTTGAGAACCTCGAAACGCATCCGGGAGCGGCGAGCGGTCGTCTTCTGCTTCGGTGGGGCATTGCTCATAAATCGTCCTCCCCAAACGTGGCATCGTCCGCCGCGATGTTCGCCTTCAACATCGCGAACATCGCGGCATCGGGGGTCGCCGACTCGTGGTCGACCGGCGCGATTGGTCGGTCGACGAAATGCTGCCGGGGGCGGTCGAAGAGCAAGTGGAGATCGCGAGTCTCGCCGTTCCGGCTCTTGAGGTGCGAGAGCCGCACGGGCACCGCCGAAGAAAATTCTTCGGGGTCGCCGTCCGGAACCAGTATGAAGGCATCGTCGGCGCCGAACTCCAGCTCGGACGTTCCCCGGAAGCTCGCCAGCGACAACCCGTCGGTGTAGGACGCCCGGCCTCTGCTGTCCCTCGACCGCGACAACGCGGCGACCGCGATGACGGCGGCGCCGCACTCGTCCGTAAATCGGCGGATCGTGCTCATCGTCTCCCCCACCGCCTGGCGATCGTCGTCGTGTTTGCCACCGGCCTCGATCCTCTGGATGTAATCCAGCACGATCAGCCTGGCGTCGTGGGCCTCGGCAGAGTGCGCGACGTTATTCAGGTCGTACGGTGGCCGGACAAATGCGAGCCGGTCGATGACGGCGTCCAGGGCGTCCTTGCCGCGGGCCAGAGCGTCGCCATGCTCGAGATCGAGTTGCCGGTTGCGGATCGTGGTCAGATCGATCCCGGAAAACCTGGCCAGTTGCCGCTCGAGGATCGCCGCCGGATGCATTTCCACATTGCAGACCATCGCCTTCAGGGTCGTGCTGATCGCCAGGGCGTCAAACACCATCTGCGAGATCAAAGCGGTTTTCCCGATGCCCGGCGACCCGCCGACCAGCGTCACCCGCCCCGGCCCGACGTCGATTCGTTGAAGCTCGCCGATACCGACCCGATACTGCACCGGCGGCGTCCCGCTCATCAGGTCGTCCCACCAAGCGTCAAGGATCTCGACGGCCGGTTGAAAGTTCGCCTCTTTCACACTTCGATCCCTCCATGCTGTCGCCGGGCGTGCTCGATTCCGCAGCGAATTTGCCGTTCCGCGTCGCTCCGCTTGAGACCTAAATCCAGGGTTGGCTCGATCAAAAGCTGCATGATCAGTGGCTCTATTCCGGAGGTCAGATAAACCTCCATGAGGTTCGCGGCCGCCCGGAACGAACGGTCGTGTCGTTCTCCGATCTCGACGCCGTTGACGATATAGTCGACAGTTGTCGCATGCAGTTTCGGGGAGCCGCCTGCACGCGAGGCCCGCACCTCGTCCGTTCGCTGCTCGGTGGCCACTGCGGCCGCGAGCCAGTCGGCGACCGCCGCTGGGTCGGTCGCGGTAATGACCGGGAGCTCGAAAGGGGCGGGCGACTGCGCCATCTCAAGGAGGTGCTCGAGGTCAAAGAGGTTCAGTTCATCCGCCTAGATCCGTCGCTTGTATAGGCCGGTTTTGCTGTGACGCGTGTTGGGTAGGCGCATTAACCTGGTGCGCGAATACACGCCCGTGTCGATTTTGACTCCAGCGCGTTCGGCATGGGTCTCGCAAAACCGCCGCGCGACCGCCGGGAAATCGACGGAGTGGACCGGGGACCAGAGCGGGGCGGGCAGGCCCACATGAAATCCTTTGCCTCCGCTTACAAAGATCAACATATTCTCTGTTTCAAGGGATTCGTATCGACTGAGGATCGAGTGGACCAGTCGCCGTGTGTCGACAAGAGCGGCCTCGACATCGATCTCGCGGTCGACGTCGAAGATGAGAAAGTCGACGCAGCATGATCCTGCGTAATCCGCTTCTGTTCCGTACTCCTTCAGGTAATCATCGAATTCGGCAGTGAAGGTGAAGTGGCTGGTGAACGCCTCGACCGCGAGGTTGATCTGCGGATCAGCGGCGGCGTGGGCCCGGAGAATGGCGGCCCGGTCGACGGGCCGCCGCTTGCCGTTCTTTCCCTCGCACCAGAATCCAAAGGTCTCCGTCGTCAAGGGTGCACCTCTTGAGCGTTGGCGACTGGCTGGGCGCCCGCGGCCGCATAGTCTCTAGTCTTTTGTTGAACGACTCGACGGCAGGCGGCGATCTGGGTCTGGATCTCCGAGGAATCAGGGACCGGCGGGACCGCCGGTCGGTCGGCCGCCTCGTGATCCTCGGCGCGAACTGCGTCCCCCTCTGTGCGAGCTTTGGAGGTCAGCTGTTCGAAGTTTGCGGTTAGCAGCGCGGCCTGGCTCGGCGGTGACGGCGGTGAGGCCTCGGCGGGCACCTCGACGGGCGAC
>DAIDJI010000186.1 GCA_027451455.1 Planctomycetales bacterium
CAGCTTACCAGGCCTCCGGTCGGACGGCGGATGCGATCCAGCTTTTCGAAGCGGTATTGAAAGCGCGGGAGACGAAGCTAGGCCCCGCCCATCCCAATACCCTCATCACCCGCCACAACCTCGCCTTTGCCTACGATGCCGCCGGCCGGAATGCGGAAGCGATCGAGCTGTACGAGGCGGTGCTCAAGGCCCAGGAGAAGAAGCTGGGCCCCGACCACCCCTCCACCCTCATCACCCGCCACAACCTCGCGGCGGCTTATGAAAAAGCTGGCCGATTCCAGCAGGCCGAACTCCTCTCGCGATCCACCCTCGACCGAGCCCGCAAGCAGTTCGGCCCGGCCGACGCGCGGACGGCGAATGCCCTCGCCGATCTCGGATCGATCTTACTCAAACAGGAGAAACACGCCGAAGCCGAACCGGTCCTACGCGAATGCCTGGCGATCCGAGAGAAGGCCCAGCCCGACGCCTGGACGACCTTCAACATCCGCTCGCTGCTCGGCGCCAGTCTGCTCGGCCAGAAGAAATACGCCGAGGCCGAGCCCTTGTTGATCTCAGGCTACGAGGGGCTGAAGGCCCGCGAGGCAAAGGTCCCCGCCTCGGGCAAAATCCGAATACGCGAGGCCGCCGACCGGCTGGTGACGCTCTACGAATCCTGGGGCAAGCCCGAGAAGGCGAACGAGTGGCGGGCCCGGCTCCCGAAGCCGACCGACGCCCCCAAGCCGACCCCTTGAAAACCGGACCGCCCGTCGGATCGCGCCGCCGGTCGGATTCCTGGATTCCGGAGAATCGCGATAGTCGATACGGTCCACGCGGGGCCCGTGGTCGGCGCAGCGTGCAAAGGTTGACTCCCGGAAAAAGACATCTTAGGCTGGTGCCATCACCGCGCGGAGGCGACGGGAGAGTGTATCTTTCCGGTGAATCGCGGCGATCGCGATCGAGGAGGCCCCGGCGTCGCCTCGTCTTCCCTTCGATCCTCGTCCCTGTCGAGAACTCCCGATGTTCGTCCCGTCGTTGCGAGCGATCCAGGAGCGGTGCGGTTACCTGCCCCGCGAGGAAATCGAGCAGCTCTCCGCCCGGCTCGATGTCCCGCTCCACCGGCTGCACGAGGTCATCAGCTTCTTCCCCCACTTCCGCCTCGAACAGGGCCCCGAGGTCGAGGTCCTCGTCTGTCGCGATCAGGCGTGCCACCTTCGCGGCTCCGAGGCGTGTCGACATCGCCTCGAAGAGGTTGCCGCCGAGTTCGGTGGACACGAAAAGGTCGCCATTGAGGGCGTCTCCTGCCTCGGCCGATGCGACGGCGCCCCAGCCGTCCTCGTCGAGCTTCATCGCAAGGGCGAGCACGACAAATCCCGGGAACTGCTCGGCCCCGCCGTCGACGAGATCGCCGGCCGGCTCCGCGAGATCGTCCGCGCCCACCTCGACGGCAAGGAGCCGCCGCCCGACGTCGTCGACCGATCGCCGCGCGGATGGCGGATCGACCCCTATCACCCCAGCCCGCACGTCCCCGACGACCCCCCGCGCGAGCCCTATGCCGCCGTCCGTGCCTTTGCCGAGTCGTTCAAAAACGCCCCGGATGCCGCCGCGAAAAAGGCCGTCGGCCAGGCGCTCATTGATACCCTCAAGGGCTCCGATCTCCGCGGGATGGGCGGCGCAGGACGTCCGGCGTTCAGCAAGTGGGGCGAGGTCCGCGACGAGTCCGAGCGCGAAGATACCACCTACGTCATCTGCAACGCCGACGAAAGCGAGCCCTCCACCTTCAAGGATCGCGAGATCCTCCTCCGGGCGCCTCACCTGATCGTCGAGGGGATGACCCTCGGCGCCCTGATCGTCGGGGCGCGGAAGGGCTACGTCTACGTCCGGCACGAGTATCCCGAGCAGATCCGCGCCGTCGAGGCCGAGATCGAGCGGGCGCGGTCGATGGGGGTGGTCGGGGCGAATGTCCTGGGGACCGGCCACTCGTTTGACCTGGAGGCGTTCACCAGCCCCGGCGGATACGTCTGCGGCGAGCAATCCGCCCTGATCGAGGCGATCGAGGAACACCGCGCCGAACCTCGGAACCGCCCGCCGGTCATCGAGGCCAACGGCCTCTTCAACAAGCCGACCCTGCTGAACAACGTCGAAACCTTCGCCTGGGTCCCCTCGATCGCCCTCCGAGGCGCTTCCTGGTATCACGACTCGGGGATTACCGAATCGGCCTGGTACGTCGCAAAGCGCAAACCGGACGACAAACCGGAGCGATGGTCGCGCGGGCGAGGAATCCGGTTCTTCTCGCTCTGTGGCGATCTGGAGCGCCCAGGCGTCTTCGAGGTTCCGACCGGCACGACACTCGGCGAGCTTTTCGAGATGGCCGGCGGGATCCGAGATGGTCGCGAACTGCTGGCGTTCGCGCCGTCGGGTCCGTCGGGCGGCCTGATCCCCGCCCGGCTCACTCCGGCCGATCTCCCGCCGCGGAACCGACGGAACTTCCCCGCCGGTCGCGACTCGATCAGCCTGATGGAACTGCCGCTCGACAAGGCCGAATTCGACGCGCTGGGACTGCTCCTGGGCGCTGGTTTGCTGGCGATTGCAGCGCCTCCGGCCGGGCTGGGGATCTCGGCGGCGGAGCGCGTTCTGGATGTGGCGCTCAACGCCACCCGGTTCTTCCGGAACGAGTCGTGCGGCAAGTGCGTTCCGTGCCGGCTCGGCTGCCAGAAGCTAGTTTTGATCGGCGAGCGGCTCCAGTCGGGCGTCACCACCGACTCGGAACGCGCCGGCATGCTCGACCTGATTCGATCGCTTCAGGATACAATGGAGCAGACTTCCATCTGTAGCCTGGGGACCTCCGCGAGCAAGCCGCTGGCGTCTCTTTACGAACACGACTGGTCAGGAGACAGCCGATGAGCACCGAGACCCTGGCCGATCCCGGTTCGCCCGAGGCCGACGTTCCCGCCGAATGGGCGTGGTCGGACGAGGGCCTCTTCGTTCGCGACGACGACGGCCGACTGATCCGGTACGACGCCGCCACCCGGAAGCAACTCGACCAGGACGTCACCCTGACGATCGACGGCCAGGAAGTGACCGTCAAGAAGGCGGTCATCGCCGTGGACGAGCAGGGGAAGCCGAAGCTCGACCGGTACGGCGAGGTCATCCCCCGGCCGACCACGATCTACGACGCGGTCACCCGGCGATACGAGGGGACCGGCGGCGGCCCGGCCGCGATCGCGAGGGCCGAGGCCCAGGGCGAAAACGAGGAGACGATCCGGCGCCCTCCGGGCGTTTCCAAGAACCCGATCCCGGTGCTTTGCCACACGCTCTACATGGACCCGGTGGCCGTCTGCCGGGTCTGCGTGGTCCAACTGGCGCGGTTCCGCCGCCGGACGGGGAAGGTCGAGGTCGACGACAAGCTCCTGCCCGCCTGCCAGCACCGCGTCGAGGACGGGATGATCGTCGACACGATCGCCTCGCCCGACGACAAGGCGCGCGGTCGGATCGAGCGGTCGGTCAAGACGCTGGTCTCGATGCTGATGGCCGACCACCCGAGCCCCTGCGCCAAGGAGCAGCAGCACTCCGGCGATTGCGAGCTGGAGGCCCTGGCGCGCCGGTTCGACGTCGACGGCCGGTCGTTCCCCTCGCGTCCCGAGCGGCCCCGCGACGACTCCTCGGTCGTCATCGCGGTGGATCACAATGCCTGCATCCTCTGCGACCGATGCGTCCGCGGCTGCGACGTGATCAAGGAGAACCACGTCATCGGTCGGATGGGCAAGGGATTTCAGGCCCGGATCGCCTTCGACCTCAATTCGCCGATGGGAGGTTCGAGTTGCGTCGCCTGCGGCGAATGCACCGACGACTGTCCGACCGGCGCCCTGACCCACCGCCGGGTGATCGCGACCGAACTCCCCTCGGGTGAGCCGGTCACGGCCGACGCCCTGATCGACCACCCGATCCCCCAGATTCAGCAGGCGTTCGGCGGGGTCTCGCGGCCGTTCCTTCGGTCGAACATCCGCGCAGTCTCGCGCCGGAAATTCCGGAAGGGCGAGGTGATCTGCCGCGAGGGCGAGTACGGCTCAACCGCGTTCTTCATCGAGGAAGGCTCGGTCGAGATCTTCATCCGAACGCCCGACGAGCACGTCGAGAACCGCCCGAAGCGCGGCCTGCTCGGGGCCGTCGGCCGGTTCACCACGCTCTTCACCGGCGGCGGGACAAACGGCGACGGCCAGCAGTTCATCCCGGTCGATGCGCCGGTCTCGCTCGAACGCGGGAAGCCGCAGGCGCGGATGTCGGCCGGCGATATCTTCGGCGAAATGACCTGCATGAGCCACTATCCCCGGTCGGCCACGGTCACAGCCGCCGAGGATTGCACCGTCCTGGAAATGTTGCGGAACGTTCTTTACATCATGCAGCGGAGCCCCTCGTTCCGCCGCGATCTGGAAGAAAAGTACCGCAAGCGAGCGATCGACAGCCACCTCCGCAGTGTCCCTCTGTTTGAGCCGTTGCGCGACGACCCGGCCGAGTTTGCCCGGATCGTCGACGACCTCCGGCCGAGGGTGATGCTGCGTCGATGCGAGCCGGGCGAGGTGATCTTCCGCCAGGGAGCGCCGGCCGTGGATGGGCTGTACCTGGTCCGAACCGGTTTTGTGAAGGTCTCGCAGTCGAGGCCGGGCGGCGACCGGGTATTGAACTACGTCGGGCCGGGCGGCTACATCGGCGAGATCGGGGTGCTCTCGGAGCTTCCCGAACTGCGTGAGCTGGCGCCGAGCGGTGCCCGGACCGCGACCTGCACGGCGCTCGATCACGTGGACCTGGTCCGGATCGCGCCGGCCGACTTCCGGGCGATTCTGGACCGATCGCCGAAGTTGCGCGAATCGGTGCTGAAGGAGGCGGTCGGCCGGATCGAGGCCAACCTCCGCGACCAGCGCGACGTCCGCGAGACGACGCTGGACTCGTTCCTCGGCCAGGGGCTTCAGGAGGCGCAGAGTCTACTGGTCCTGGACCTGATGAAGTGTACCCGGTGCGACGAATGTACGCGGGCCTGCGCCGATACGCACCAGGGGGTCACGCGGCTGATCCGCGAGGGGCTGCGATTTGACCGATACCTGGTTGCCAGCTCGTGCCGGTCGTGCCTGGATCCGTACTGCATGGTCGGCTGCCCGGTGGGGTCGATCCGGCGGCGGGAGGCAAAGGAAATCCACATCGAGGACTGGTGCATCGGCTGCGGCCTCTGCGCCGAGAATTGCCCGTACGGCAACATCAACATGGTGGAGCAATACGACCGGACGCGCAAGGCGGACGTCCGGAAGGCAACGACGTGCGATCTTTGTACGAGCCTGGGGCCGGGCTCGGAGCCGAGCTGCGTCTACGCCTGCCCGCACGACGCCGCCCACCGGATGAAGGGCGTGCAGTTGCTCGACCTGGTTCGCGGAGGAGGGGTCTGAAAACGTTGAGGGTTTCCCCTCCGGGGGTCGACCTCCGGGGGTCGATCGGAAAGGCGGCCGGTCCGAGGGAGCGAACCCCGGACCGGTCGACCGGCCGTCAATACGAGTCGGCACTGATGACCTCGCCACCGGCGATAGTCGAGAGAGCCTGCCAGACGCCGGGCCTTGTGCCGATCGGGATGGTGCAGTTCGGAGAGCCCTTGATGCGTGTGATGCCCAGAGAGTTCCACGAGCTGACCGAATTCTTGATGAAATGGACGGAGCCATCGGCAAAGGCACAATTGACGCCGCCCGCATGGAAGCTCATCGAGGAGATCGTTGGGATGTTGCCAGGGTCGCAACCGTCCGGGCTCTGGAAGTAGCCGTTGCTATAATAGGTTGAGGGAATCGGCATGTTGGGCGGGTAGTACGACGAGATGGTCTCGTTGCCGTAATCGGCGTCGGCCCACCAGCCATCGCATTCAAAATCGCTACCGCCGGAAGATGTCCCGCCGGCCTGCTCGTACTTGCCGTGGGCCGTCTCCGCGAAGCCGATCGTGTTGCTCGTGCCATCGGTGATGGCCGCGAGCCGCACCGGCGGGCGCGTCGCCCCGCTGATCCCACCGCGGCCGACCCAGAGCGGGACTCCGACGTCGGGATACATCCCGTTCTCCAGCGCCAGTTCCGTGGCGACGGGGAACCGGCCGTCGTTCGGGCAGTAGGTTCCCATCATGCAACCGTAGTTCGCGTAGGTGATGCCGACGGTTGTTCCGTCCCAGCCGGCCTGCACCTCGAAGAACCTCAGGCCGCTGATCGTCCCGTCGCTCGGGCACCAGTAGGTTGTGATCCCGACGCTCTCCGCGGTGCTGTTCCTCGCGCCGTAGGGGGTGTCGGAGAAGTTGATCGCGTTGTAGACCGCGGTCTGCTCGGCGAAGTTGAGGATGCGGGCCAGCGGCGACCACCCGTCGCAATCGGTCGCAACGCTCCCCCCGCCGGCCCAGCAATCGATGTGGCCCCGACCCTGGGGGAAGGTCCCGATGGCACCCTCGTAGTTGGCGGCGGCCAGGGCGATCTGCTTCAGGTTATTGGTGCACTGGATGCGGCGGGCGGCCTCGCGGGCCGCCTGGACGGCGGGCAGCAACAGCGCGATCAGGACGGCGATGATCGCGATCACGACCAGCAATTCGATCAGCGTGAACCCGCGGCGCACGGGTCGAGAAAGGGATTCCCGGGACATGTCACTCTCCTCCGGCCATTGAGATCGAGGACGGATCAGGACGCTATCGGTCCGATCGGGGGCCGGCTGCCCCCGGTCGTCGAAATGGGGGGAAATGTGTGGGCAATCCGGGCAATACCAGGCCGGATCGTTTCTGGACGACTCTAAGGACGGCCCGCCTGCTCGCGGGCGTGATCGTGTGCTGGCGACGGCGAAGATGGGGACGGACGGATCACTCCGACTTCGCGGATTTCTCCTTGAGTTCCTTGAGCCGTTCGTCCTGGCGCCGGATCAGGGTCTTCCGCTTCGCCTTTCCGGTTCCTTCGTAGCGGTAGCGTTCTTCTTCCTTCTTTTCCTTCGCGGACCCCTGAACTCCGTTTGTCAGACTGTTCGACGACCCGCAGCCCGAGACCGTGGACGCCAGCACGGCGAGGGCCACCGCGAGGGTGCAGGACTTCGGATCGACGCGGCGGATCAGCGCGAGAATCACGGTAGATCCCCTCCGTGGCGAGGATCCCTCACGGGTCTGTAGCCGGTCGACTGCGAACCGGGAGGGAACAACCGGACTCATGAGAATGCCCGAAATCCGAGCGCGAAGAACAAAGGCGAGCCGAGAGTTGATTGCCTGCCCCTGTCGCCACCGCCCAACGTGGTGTGCATTCTATTCCGATTTCATTCCAGCCACAAGCCTGCGCTGAATTTAATGGTGTGGAAGGGACCGAGCCCGACCGGCGGCTGGAGAGGGATCGGGCCGCGATCGGGACGGGGCGGCTTTTGTTTGGATTCGGATGTAATGGTCGGTCAAGCTGAGGTGGAGCGCATCGATGCGGACCCGCGGCATGTGACAGGTCAGGCATTCCCGGACCGGATTCACCGGGCAGGGCCGTGGTCCAGTGTCCGGGGCCGTCGGCGCGTGGCATCCGAGGCATCGGGCCTCGTAATGGGCCGTCGCGGTCTCGGCCGGTTTGTGGGGATCGTGGCAGGTCACGCAGCCGAAGGTCCCACCGCTCTCGATATTGCACCGGCTGAAGGCCCAGCCCACCCCTTGCGAGCGGACCCAGGCGGGGTCGTCGAGGAGGTCCGCGCGGAGGTTGCGGCCCAGGATATGGCAGTCGTTGCACTGCTGCTCGGTGGCCGTCCGGAGCGTCGTCATCGCGGGATTGGCGATCGCCGGGTCAGGGAATCCCGCGGCGACGGCCGAGAGGTGATGGGCCCCCGGCCCGTGACATCGCTCACAGCCGATCGCCCGGTCGGCCGACTCGGGGCCGGTGCGCCTCTGAGCGGATCGCGGGTTTGTCGTGTGGCAATACAGGCACTTGGCAAGCCCGTCGCGGACGCCGATCAACTCGCCCTGATAATCCTCGTCGCGGGCCGGGCGCGTCCGGTCGAGCGCGGACCGGTCCCAGCCCCGGCCCTCGTCCGTCTGGTAGTACGAGAGCCGGGCGATCCGGTAGCCGCCGCTCTGATCCCGACCGACCATCGTCAGATAGCGGTCGCTCGTCCCGAAGGCATACTCGATCACCGCGCGAAACACCCGTGAGCCGACGCGGGTCTCGGCCCGAAGCGTGCGGCCTTCGCGCTCGATTGTGTGCGAAACCTTCGGATCGTCGGGGTCGGGCAGCCATCGATCCGGCCGAGGGAGGTCGGCGAGCGGGTCACCCCGGGTGTAGCTCCGCGTGTGTCGGCTGGCGAGCGAGTCGCGGAAGATCCGGGCGTGGCACGGTTCGCAGCGGACCTCGCCGACGTAGGGCGCCGGCTCGGCCTCCATCGGATGGTCGGCTCGATAGCGGCCCGACCGGGCCAGGGCCTCCCGCGCCGGCTCGCGCTCGCCCTGCTGAAGAAGCGCCCGACTGAGCAGCCACCAGGCCTCCGGATCGGGCTGGCGGGACAAAATGGCTTGCAGCCGGTCCCGAGCTTCCCTGGCTCGACCCACCCGGAGGAAGGTCCGCGCCACCAGCTTGCCGAGCCCGATCGGATCGCTGGATTGAGCCAGCTCGTCGGGGTCGCTGTTGAGGGCGAGCCCGAACGATTCGGCGGCGCCCTCGACGTCGCCGAGTCCGGCTCGAACGGTCCCGAGCATCATCTCTCCCCGCGCCTGCCAGCCTGGCAGGCGCGCGAGCTGCTCGGCGGCACGGGCCGCGTCCTCCCGGCGGTGATACTGGATGAGG
>DAIDJI010000187.1 GCA_027451455.1 Planctomycetales bacterium
AGGTTCTCTCGCGATCGGGCCGACCGGATGAGGCCCTTGCGACCTACCAGACGATGGTCTCGGCCGATCCCCGGGGCGCCGCGATCGCTCTCGAAGGCGCCGAGACGCTGCTCGATAACGGCCACGCCGACCAGGCTCTCCGCCTGCTCCACGTCGCCCGATACCTTGGCGGGGAGTGGACCGTTCGCCGGGCCATTCGCTGGCTGTCCGACCTCGGCGACTGGCCGCCGCCGCCCTCATCGTCGTGAGCCGACCGGCTCGACATCGCGGACGGTGATCAATCGCGTCCCCAGATCCTGGTTGTAGTGGACTGCACCCCGAACTCCGACCCGACGGAGCCCGACCGCCTCCAGATCGAGACCGGGGGGGATGTCGAGATAGGCGACCGTCCGACCGTCGGCGCCGATCAGGGCGTGAAGTTTCCGGCCGTCGAGGAGCCGGGACGACGGCTGGACGATCCCGATTCCCTGGTAAGTGACGGTCCGATACGCGTCGACGGCGGCCAGACGTCGGCCGAGCCAGGCGATCTCGCCGTCGCGGCGTCGGCTCCGGTCGAGCACCTCGCGAAACTCGCGGGCGGCGGCGGCGGCCTGCTCGTGACGGGTGAGCCGAGCCAGGCGGGATCGGAGCGCCTCCTCAACGGCCGGATGGTCGCCCGACTGTTTTAAAATGGCCTGATACCCCGCGCGGACGTCCTCGAACCGCCATCGGTCGATGGGCTGGGTTTTCAGGATGGTTCGATGCAGGTCGTCGAGGCGGGCCATTTCCCCGGCGACTTCCGGGGGCAGCGAGCCCTCGACCTTCGGGTCGTCCTTCGGGACGAGGTACGACGCCAGCCGTTCGGGAACGCCCTGGGTGCGAGGGATCTCGCGGAGGCCGTCATTGCGGACGTAGCAGGCCGCCTCATCCGGTGGAACGACGGCGTACCAGAGGCCGGCGCCGGGCCCCTGCCCGATCGCGACTGGCGGCCGATCCACCAGCCGGACCATGGTCCCGGGCCCGAGTTCGAACCAGGGCGGACCGGGCATCCGGGCGCCGAGCCGTCCGGATCGCACCACCGTCCGAGCCGAGCGGACCCACCCTCGGACCGGCGGCTCGGCTGGGACGGGATTCTCGCGAACCTTGCCCCAATCGATGGTCGAGCGCTCGACCCACCCGATGGCGGAGGTTGGCGGGTCGATCTCGGCCCATCCGCCGCCGAGCCGGCGTCGGACCCGGACGCGATCCCCGCGCTGGAGATTCCCGGTGGCGAAGGCAGTGTTGTCCGGCTGGTCGAGAACGACCAGGCGGTCGACGATCACCGTCGCCTCCCGACCGGTCGCGGCCAGGAGCGTCGTCGACAAAACCCCGATCGCCAGCACGCTCGACCACACAGACCGTCGATCCCCCGCCCAGGTCCGTACCGAAACGCCGAACCGGTCCATCGGCCTGATATCCGGAATCCGTCCGCCCGTCAAGGGAGCAAGACCATTTGCCGAGGCCACCTTCCGGCGGATAATCGGAATCCTCTCGCCTCAGCGGGATCGCGGACCGGGGAAAAAGGGGCAGAATAGGGGACTTATGGAATGTGGACAGTTCTCAAAGCAGGGCCTAACGTTTGTCAATATTCAACATATTTAATTTTTTCTATTTTATCAATATTCGACGTGTGCCTTTTTTCTTGATCGACGGCCGAGAGGTTCCGCTGATCGGCTTCGGCCAGCGTGCCGGCGTCCCGCAGGGCGGGGTCACGAATAAGCATCGGTTCTCGACCTGACACGATCCGGCGACCCTACGCATTCCTCCGGGCGGAACAGAACATGCCGGACTAACGACACCATTTCCACCAGGCGCCTGCTTGCATAGCGGCATACTGGACTGTCTAATAATTGCTCCCTAAATTTTGCAGACCGAAGGAGATCCCATGGGTCCGGCACAGATCGATGGCGAGATCCGGGCGCTCGAGGAGTGGTATCTTCGGGCGGTCCGTCCGTTCCTGGAGCGGGTTGAGAAGTTCGATGGCAAGGCAAGCCGAATTGTCAATTTCGACCAGGATCTCGAGAAGATCCGGATCGCCAGGGCCAGGTACGACGCCGACCTGGTCGTCTGCTTTCTCGGCCCCTCGGGTGTCGGCAAGAGCACACTCATCAATGCGCTTGTCGACGGTCGCCGAGGCGTCCTGCCGCACGGCGGGATCGGCCCGCTGACGGCCCAGGCGCTCCGGGTTCGCCGCGGCGATCCCACCCGATTCGTCGTCGAGTACCACAATCCGGGTCAGGTCTGGAAGCTGATCAAGGCCCTGGAATGGGGATTCAGCGAGGAACTGGGGACGGCGCGTGCGACCGAGGAAGCGAGCGTCGAAGACGGGGCAATCGAAGCAGAGGATTTGCCGGATATCCACGACGCCGTGACGGACGAGAACCCCGAGATTCGCTCGCCGGTCCAGTCCTATCGGAAGCAGGCACAGCTCCTCGTCCGGGGAGACCAGAACTCGCCGGCCGACCTGTTCTACCTGATCGACGCCCTCCTGATGGCGATCGGTAAGCCGTCCAGATGGGGGACGCAGCTCGAAGGGGCGGATGTTGGCCGGATCGATCGCATCCGCAACGCCCTGGCAAAGGGCCGGTACGAGTACCGGGGAGCCGACTCCGTATTCCGCGAGGAGATTCATCTCCACGTGACCGGATTCCTCGCCCCCCTCATCAAGGACATGAGCGTCACGTACGATTCGGAGACGCTTCCGGAGGGAATCGAGCTCGTCGATCTGCCCGGCCTTGGGGTCGCCGGAGACGTTCACAAGGAAGTGACCTCCCGTTATATCCGCGAAAAGGCCCGTTCCGTCGTCCTGGTGGTCGATCACCGGGGCATTCGAGAAGAGGAAGCGCGGCTCCTTCAGCAATCCGGCTTCCTCAACCGACTTATCTACGACGACCCCGTCTCTCTGACGATCGCCGTCGTCAAGATCGACGACATCGCCGGCACCCAGTTCCGGAACGCCCGCTCGAAAGGCGAGACGGGCAAGCGGAAGCAGGACTACTTCGCGGAGGCCTGCGAGCGATCGCGTCAGCTGATCCTCAACCAGCTTCGGCCCGAGCTACAAAAGGCCTGGGTCTCCGGCCAGATTCAGCTCGCTCAGGAGGAAGTCCTGGATCATATCCTGAAGAATCTCGAAATCCACCCGGTTTCGGCGGTCGAGTACCGGAAGATTCTCCTCGACGACCCCGATGAGCCATCGTTCCTGGCCGACCCCGATCTGAGCCGTGTCCCGGCCCTCCTCGAGTCCCTACGGCGAAAGGCGCAGTCGTGTCGCGACGCCGAGGACGACAAGATTCGAGAGGATCTCACCAATCTACGATCGCAGATCGACGCAACACTAAATGTCATCCAGGCCCAGTGGATGGAGGATTCGCGGGCCTCCGATGAGGCCGAGCGGCTACGGGAGGAGTTCCTGGATTTTATCGAGCCCCTGCGGGCGGAGTACCAGAGCCGGCAGGGGGCCTATCGTGAATTCCTACGAGAAACCCTCCCACAGACGATCCGAGCCGAGGTCACGAAGGCCGCGGCGACGGCGCGTGGCGAGCTGAAGGCTTATCTCGCCGAGCTGAGTAGCGTGGGCTGGAAGACGCTCCAGGCCACGGTCCGCAAGGGAGGAACCTTCGTAAAGGGCGTCGGCCGACAGATCGACCTGCCGAACGATTTCGCCCTCCGGTTCGAGGTCCCGGTCGCCGACGCATGGGCAAAGTCTGTCCTGAAGGAAGTCCGTCGCCGGACTCGAGATTTCGCCAATGACTCCGTCGGGCTGGTCGACGCGGTGGTCGAATGGGCCAAGAATCAGGGGGCCCGGGTCCAACCCCGGCTCGTCGAGGCGCTGCGCGACGAGATCAAGGCCGACGCCAAAAAGCTGGAGACGGTCGGCAAGACCGCCGTCGATCAGCTTCGCGACGAGGTGAAGACGTCGCTCGTTCGGAAGATCGAGATCCCGATCCGGCAGCGTTGCCGCAAATTCGTCGTCCTGGGCTGGATCGAGGGCAAGGGGATCAAGGGCCGGATTCTCGACCTTTTCGACCGGCTCGCCGAGGAGGTGACCAATTCGGCGATCGGGCCCGCTGAAGAAGTCCTGCTGAACGCCTTCCGGGAGGTACAGGAAGAGATCCTTGAGGTGTTCCGGAAGCATCCCAACCCGCTCGACGCCTCGCGCGACGCCATCGTCAACGCCCACGAGAACTACGTCAAGCGGAGCGACGCGCAGCGGCGGCGCCAGGTGCTGGCCGACGTCGAGGCCGTCCTCGCCGATCGGCCCGGCACGCCCAATCCTCCGACCGACGACGAGATCCGGGCCGCCTGAGGCCGCCTGACGAACCAAGGAGCCCCGAGCATGAGCGAGTCCGGCCCGATCGTGATCCGCGAGGGCGAGGATCATCCGTCGAGTATCTTTCATCGCCTCCCTGACGACTTCGGCCTGACCGCCTATAACCTCTGCGGCCCGCCGAGCCGGTTCTGGGCCGACCGCGAGCACGCGCCGGACCTCGTCTCGTTGTATGTCGACTCGGCCCGAGTCCGCCATCTCCCAACCCCCGCACAGTTCCTGAGACGGTCACCCGACCAGGAGACCTGGACGGCCCGCTCCCGCGCCTCCATCGCCCGATTGTGGGCCCATTACCTGGTCGCCGAGGACCCTCAGCGCCGGCTTGACGCTCGCGAGGTCAGCACCCTCGCCCACCAGGTCAGTCTCGTCCGCCACATCCTCGATTCCGGGCCGGACCTCACCCGCGTCCTGATCGCCGACGAGGTGGGCCTGGGCAAGACGGTCGAGGTCGGCCTGCTCGTCAAGGAATGGCTCGATCGCGATGACCGGCTCCGCATCCTCTACCTCGCCCCGGCGAAGCTCGTCGACAACGTCCGCCGCGAATTCGATCGCCTCGGGCTGAGGTTCCGCCAGTGGGCGGCCTCGTCCTCGGCCGACGGCCGCCTCGACGATGCAAGGCTCATCGCCAGCATCCACCGCGCGGTTCACGTCAAGCATTTCGAGACCCTCCTCGCCGCGCCCAGCTGGGACGTCGTCATCGTCGACGAGTGCCATCACCTCTCCGACTGGGCCCCCGGAGGCGGCGACCCGGTCCGGAAGTTCAAGCTGGTCGAGGACCTGGTCCGGCAGCAGGCGCCCGATGTCCGCCTCGTCCTGCTCAGCGGGACGCCCCACCAGGGGAACAACACTCGCTTCGAGAACCTGCTCGGACTGCTGAAGCGAGACCGGGAGCCCGACGTCGCCATCGCCGGACGGGTCATCTACCGAACCAAGGAGGACGTCCGCGACTGGTATGGCCGGCCGCTCTTCCCCGGCCGACGCGTGGAACCGCCGGTCGTCATCGACCTCGGCCCCGACTATCGCGACTGGATCGAGAACATCCACCAGTTCTTCACTCCGGCCGCCACGCGAGGCCTGTCGACGCCCCAGCGCCGGAGCGCCAACTGGCGATGTGCCCAGGCCCTTCAGTGGGCGGTGTCGAGCCCGCAGGCCGGGCTGGGCTACCTCGTCCGCCAGGCAATCCGGGCGGGATGGACCCTCCGCGATCGTCCGGTTCTCGCCCGGGCGCTCGAGGCCCTGCGTCCCTATCGGATGGGACCGCCCGACGAACCCGTTGACCGCCTCTTTGCACGGATGGACCGCGAGATCGGCCACCAGCGACAGGAGGCCGACCTCGAGGACAGTGAGGACATCGACGACGACGCCCCTGCGCTCGATCAGCCGACCCTGCAATCCCTCCTCCAGGACGGAATCGCCCTGGTGCGCTCCTCGGCCGACGAAAAGTGGTCGGAGCTCAAGACCCGGATCCTCGACCCGGCCGGGCCCGAGAAGGTTGTCCTCTTCGCCCAGCCGATCGAGACCGTCACGGCCCTTGCCGGCTTCCTGGAGCGGACCACCGGCGTCCGCCCGGCGCTGATCCTCGGCGGCCAGGACGACGCGACCCGCGAGCGCGAGATCCGGCATTTCCGCGACCCGGCAGGCCCCCAGTACCTCGTCTCGTCCCGGGCCGGCGGCGAGGGGATCAACCTCCAGGTCGCCCGCCGGATCGTCCACGTCGACATCCCCTGGAACCCGATGGACATGGAGCAACGGGTCGGCCGCGTCCACCGCTTCGGATCGAGGCAGACGATCGTCGTCGATGCCCTGGTCGTCAAGGACAGCCGAGAGGCCGACGCCTACCGCGTCGCCCGGCAGAAGCTCGAACAGATTGCTCAGACCCTCGTCGATCCCGAACGGTTCGAGGCGCTCTTCTCCCGCGTGATGGCTCTGATCCCGCCCGACGACCTTGTCGATATCATTGCCGGGACCAGCGGCACCCCGATCAGCGGCGAGCAGGAGAACCGCCTCGCCGAGATGGTCCGGCAAGGCTACAAGTCGTGGTGCGAGTTCAACAGCCGGTTCGCCGAGCAGCAGCGGGCAATTCGCGAACTGAACCCCGGTCTTGCCTCCTGGGACGACCTTCGCCGGTTCCTCGTCGAGCTTGCCGGCGCCTCGCCTGTCGACGGCGGCCGCGCCCACCGATTCGTCGAGGTTGACCCAGACGGCCGGCCGATCGCCGCCGCGGAGGAGGTCGCCGTACTAAAGCTGGCCGATGGCGAGCACTACCTCGCCGGCGAGGCCGACGGCGCCCCGGTCGTCGGCCCGGACGGAGCCCCGCCGAGACCATTGGGCCTGAACATCCCCGCCGTCGCCGAGCACCTCCGCCGGTTTGCCCTCTCCCCGGCCGTCACCGGCGCGGCGCACCTGCGATGGCCCGGCGGCAGGCCCCCTGCGCCGGCCGAGGCCGTCTCGGGCGTCCTGGTCTTCCTCCGTCAGACGATCCGCCTGGAGGGATCGCGTTGCTTCGAGCAAGGCGCCACGCTCCACGCCTATCACGTCGACGAGTCTGGCCGATGGGGCGAGTGGATTGGCGACGAGCGGCGCGAGGCGATCCGGGCTCTGCTCGGCGCCGTCCTCCGCCGCGAGCCCGCCCCCGATGGCCCCCTGTACAACGTCCTCGAACACTGCGAGGCCGACCGTATCCGCGATCTCCAGGCCCCGACGCCCGCCGAGCGCGAGGCCCGCCAGCGCCCGGCCGTCGTCCCCCTGTTCGCGGCGATCGTCACCACCTGAGACCGGTTCCGCGAGCTTCCGAGATCGACGTTTGCCGCCACCACCAGATTGTGAGCCCCGCGAGCCGGAGGGCGAACCAGGCAGGCTTACGAGGTCTGGGGCCGGGAAAAAGACCGCCATAGGGGTTTTGGGTTGGCGACCGCGGCGGGCACCATCCCCGGCCTCGCCAGCGGCGAAGACAACATAAGAAATGGCGAATAATAAAAATTTTGATAACTATTCTTGTTTATATTGAAAATCGACGATCTTCATATTTTGCGAAAACAATCGGTCATTTTATTACACCCGGTTGTTACAGTCGGTCCTGCGAGATGTCCCTTTTCCGCGTGAGTGAACGACCTCGAACGATTACCGGGGGGGGCGTTGCTCGATTATCATGAGGAGGTCCGGGCCATCGGTGGCGGCAGGTGTCGTCGTCGGTTCCAGGGTCCTTGCCATGAGTGTACGGGTCGTCGAGGATGAGACGAAGGCCGCCGCTTATCTCGCCAGGGGGCTTGCGGAGAATGCCATCGTGGTCGATGTCGCCGTCAAGGGCGACGAGGGCCTGCGGCTGGCCCGCACCGGCAATGATCATCTCATCATCCTCGACGTCATGCTCCCGACCGGAGGCATCCTCACTATCCTAGGTTCCGTAGACGGGAGACAGTGATGCGGAACGGCAATGCTCATGGCCTGAATGGGCCTCGTCCTAACGGCTTCACGCTGATCGAGTTGCTGGTGGTCATCTCGATCATCGGCGTCCTGATCGCACTGCTCCTGCCCGCCGTCCAGGCGGCCAGGGAGGCGGCGAGGCGGGCGCAGTGCGTCAACAACCTGAAGCAGATCGGCCTCGCCTTGCAGAACTACCACGACGCCGTCCGGGCCTTCCCCCCCCGGCTACATCTCCAACCACGACTCCAATGGGACCCGTTTGCTCTGTAGAAAATCCGTGGTCGCACGATCATCACGGGGCTGGAAAGAGACATCTTGAATGTCAACCGCTGTCTCAGCCGGTGCGAACAAATATTGATTTCAGCACGCCCATTTTGGGTTGTCTTCCACTGACGGCTCGCCCATCGGACCATCGGCGAAAGCGACCGATACCAGGAGCGGTTCCAGAGCTTCCCAATCCCGAGCGTCGGGGCTCTCCTGACCGGCCCTCCGGCGCGGGACGGGAATGTGTTGGGAATCTGGTGAGTCGGGCGGGTCGATGTTTGGTGAAACTCGATCATCCCGCTGGCAATCGGTTGCCAGGTCGTCGAAAATTCGCGAAGGCGGCGAGATCTCTTGCCGAGGCCACCTTCCGGCGGATATTATTAGGATCTTTCTCGCCCTGATAGGGATCGCGGGCCGAGAACCCCACGGTCGAACCCAACCCGATCGGACGCAGCGATCAAAAGGGACAGCCGCCGGTGGCACGATCCCGGCCCCGTCGTTCCACCCCACCGCCGCCGCTCCGTCCCGGAATGCAGGAGTCAGTGTAGGATGTATGCCATCATCGAGGACGGGAGCCACCAGTTCCGGGTGCGCGAGGGCGATCGGATCACGGTCGACCGCCGCGATGGCCAGGCCGGTGATGAACTCCAGTTCTCCAGGGTCCTCTTCATCGGCGGCGGCGACGGCAGCCCCACCATCGGCACCCCCATGATCGAGGGCGCCCGCGTCGT
>DAIDJI010000188.1 GCA_027451455.1 Planctomycetales bacterium
CTCGACTTCCGGCGGATAGATGTTTTCGCCGCCCCGGATGATGAGTTCCTTGCTCCGACCGACGATCCGATAATTGCCATCCTCACGTCGTCTGGCGAGGTCGCCGGAGTGCAGCCATCCGTCAGGATCGATGGTACGGGCCGTCGCCTCGGGATTGTTGTAGTAGCCGGCCATGACGCAGTGTCCTCGAACGCAGAGCTCGCCCGCTCCCCCCGACTCCGGTTCACGTCCCGTCGCCGGGTCGACCAGTTTGACCTCCAGGCCCTCGATGGGGCGGCCGACCGTACCCACCCGGACCTCGATTGGATCGTCCACCGAGGTCAAGGTGATGATCGGTGAAGCTTCTGTCTGGCCGTAGCCGATGCAAACCTCGCGGATGCCCATCCGCCGGACGACCTGCTCCATCAGAGGAAGCGGGCAGGGTGCGCCTGACATGATTCCGGTCCGCAGGCTCGAGAGGTCGAAGCGGTCGAAATCCGGATGCCCAAGCTGCGCCACAAACATCGTTGGGACACCATAGACAGCGGTGCATCGTTCCTCGGCGATCGCCGAGAGGGTCGCCCCCGCGTCGAAAGCGGGCGCTGGGACCACGAGCGTTGACCCGAAAACGGCACACACCAAAGTTCCGAGCACGCAGCCGAAGCAGTGGTAAAACGGGACCGGGACGCATACCCGGTCAACCTCGGAGTATCGGAGTCGTTCGCCCGTGGCAAAGGCGTTCCTGAGCACATTTCGGTGCGTGAGCATGGCGCCCTTGGGCAGGCCGGTCGTCCCCGAGGTGAACTGAATGTTGTAGACGTCGCTGGGCCGGGCCGATCGCGACCGGTCATCGACCTCGGCCTTGGAGCTCTCGTCACCCATCGCCAGGTCCGACCAGATCGACCAGTCGGGGCCAGGCCGTTCGCCAATGGCCACCAGCTTTCGGAGCTTCGGGAATCGCCCCTCTGAACGGATCGATTCGACCATCGCGACGAAGTCGGAGCCCTTGAACGGCGCACCGACGATCAGCGTGGCGACGTCGGCCATCGCGAGAGCATCGCCAAGCTCCTGGATTCGATACGCCGGGTTCACATTCACCAGCACGGCGCCGATCCGGCCGACAGCGAACTGCGCGACAACCCATTCGGGCACGTTCATCGACCAGATACCGACGTGCTCGCCTGCCCCGACACCGAGTTGGATGAGGCCCTCCGCCACCCGGTCGACCTCCTCGTTCAACTGACGCCAACTCCACCGAAGCCCCAGGCCCGGAAAAACCACGGCATCGCGGTCCGGATAGTGCGCGGCCGTCCTTGAGAGGACGCCTCCCACGGTCGAATCAGCGACCCAGGACATCATCGTCAACCCCCCGGGCAATAAACCACAGAGACACAGAGACACAGAGGGAATTCAAATTCAATAAACCACAGAGACACAGAGACACAGAGAAGACAATCAAAGAGCAAACCGTTTCATGCCGTCCTTCAGGACGGGAACGTTGAAGTTCAGGAGCAGGCCACGGGGTATACCGGTCAAGCGGAGGTACGTCAGTATCTGGGCATGATGGATTGGATGAATTTCCAGGACGGACTTCAATTCGACCACGAGCTGCCCAGGAATGAGAATGTCCAACCGATAACCGCAATCGAGATGGACATCCTTGTAGAAGATGGGGATCTTGACTTCGGTTTCATGAGCAATCCCTCGCACGGTCAACTCGTGCGAAAGGCAAACCTGATAGGCGGATTCGAGCAGTCCAGGCCCCAGCCACCGATGAACCTCGATGGCTGCGCCAATCACGCTCCTGGTCAGCGGATCATCCTCATTTGATTGCCGAATCCTCCCCATCGAACACCTCTCCATTCATCTGAAACCCATCGCCAACTCTCCAGAATTCTCGCTGAGATTTTCTCTGTGTCTCTGTGGTTTATGGAATCTTAAATCCTTCCCTGAATTCTCTCTGTGTCTCTGTGGTTTATTGAATTTGCATTCCCTCTGTGTCTCTGTGTCTCTGTGGTTTATTGAATTTGCATTCCCTTCGTGCCTCTGTGGTTTATTGAATCTTCCATAGAGGAGGGCGTTTCTCGACGAAGGCGGCGATTCCCTCGCGAGCTTCCTCGGACGATCGAATGACCGCGCTGACGGCCGCCGCTCCGCGGAGGTCTTTCGGCCAGTTTTCGACCTCAAGGAGGATTCGCTTGGTGTTCGACAGGGCGGAGGGGCCGCACAGGACCATCTCGCTGGCGAGCCGGACGGCTTCGGCGAGGCAGGCGTCGGACTGTCGGACCGCGTTGACCAGCCCCCAGTGCAGCGCCTGCGAGGCCGAGATCGGTTCGCCGGTCAGCAGGAGCTGCCGCGCCCGACGATCGCCGATCTGTCGGACGAGATCGGGCATCACGATCGAGGCGACAAGCCCACGACGGACCTCGGGGTAACCAATCCGCGCCGACTCGCAGGCGACAACCAGATCGCAGGCCGCCATCAGCCCTGCGCCGCCAGCGAGCGCATCGCCGTTGACCGCGGCGACGATCGGTCGGGGGAGGGTGTGCAGGCGGTGGAGCAGGTCGGCAAACTCCTTGAGGACGTCGACCATTTCCTGCTCGCCATCGGGTGCAGCGTCCATCACCGCGGCTTCCTTCAGGTCCATCCCGGTGCAGAATGAGATTCCGCTGCCCGTGAGGACGATCGATCGAATGGTGGTGTCGATGCCGAGCTCATCAAGAGCGTCGCGAAGCCTGGCGAGGAGTTCTTTCGATAGGGCGTTGCGTCGCTCGGGGCGATTGAGGGTCAGGATCGCGACCGGGCCGCGATTTTCCCGGATCAATAGGGGCATGGTCATGATAGAATCACTCCGGGACGGGAGAGGAGGTACCGGCGTCGTCGGGCATCGGTATCGGCATCTCGAGCAGGAGGGTCGCGAGCGATTTCCCCTGGCTGTCGATCCGCAACGAGCGGCTGGCGCCCCCCGACAGGGCGTTCTCGATCACGAAGTTGAAGGCATTCAGGTTGGGTAATTCATAACGGACGACCGGGCCGGCTCCGAGCGGGCGGAGGTACTCGGCAACAGACTCTGCGGTCAGGCGGTCCGCCAGCAAGGAATAGGCTCGGGCGTCGCGTGCCACGACACCGATGTTTGAGCGGTCCCCCTTGTCGCCGCTCCGGGCGTGGGCGAGGTTTCCGAGACGGATCGATCGTGATGGTTTCGGCATGCTCGCCTCAATCGGCATGGGACGCCGCCCACTCGGCGGCCGTCCGGATCTCCACCCGGGCCCCGGGCTCCACCAGGTCGCGCGGCACCAGCGTCGGCCAGTATCCAAACGCGGGGCGTGGCGAAGGCCGGCCGGCCGTATAGCCGACGATTCCTGGCGGCCCGGACGTCACCAGCGGCGCCAGTTCCCGGCAGAATCGGTCGACGGCGGTTCGCTCAGGGTCGCGGACCGTCACCCGGAGCACGACCTCGAACGGAGGCGAGGCCGGGACGACCACCCCTCGCGCCACGTCGCCGGCGCCCAGGCACTCGATCATCGACTCGGCGAGGGCGAAGCCCGCGCGTCGGACCCGCTCCAGGACAATCCGGCCAGCGGCGCGTGCCCGGGCCTCGGCGTCGCGACCGACCACTGCGAGCATTCCGCTGGCCGTCCAGCCGTTGCGATAGACGCCGACCAGCTTGAGCCGGTCGGATGGCTTCGTACCCTGCGCACCAGACACGGCGACTCGGTCCGTGCCCTCCTCGCGGATCGAGAGTCCGGTGAAATCGACATCGACGTCCGGGGTCCGGTATCGCGACGGGTCGTCGATCTCGTAAAGCAATTGCTCGGCGACGGTGGCGAGGTTGATGCGTCCCCCGGAATCACCGGGCTTGGTGATGGCGAACGAGCCGTCGGCCTCGATCTCGGCGATCGGGTAACCGATCCGGGGGAAGTCGGGAACCTCGGTCCAGTCGGTCCAGAGGCCGCCGGTCGCCTGGGCGCCACACTCGATCAGGTGCCCAGCCGTCGAGGCCCCCGCGAGTCTCGGCCAGTCTTCCCATCCCCACCCGAAATGGGCGGCGGCCGGACCGAGGGTCAGCGAGGCGTCGGCGACGCGTCCGGTCACCACGAGCCGCGCCCCCTGGCGAATCCCGACCGCGATCGCGTGCGCTCCGAGGTAGGCGTTTGCGGCGACCAGACGCCCCGCCAGGTCCACACCCATCGGCTCGCCTGTCTCCAGGTGCGCGAGGTCCACGCCCTCGGCGAGCCAGGCGGAGATGCGATCCAGGACGTCATCCCCCGTCACCACCCCGATTAGCGTTCGATCGAGGTCCGACCCCTTGAATACTCCCGAGCATCGCCGGGCGCAGGCGGGCGGGTTCAGCCCGCCTGCGTTGGTGACGATCGAGAGCCGGTCCTGCTCGCGGAGCAACGGACCCATCCGGGCCATCAGCTCGGGGAAGTCGTTGATGTAACCGGTTGAGGGATCCTTGCTCCGGAGATGGGCGAGGATCGCCATCGTCAATTCGGCGAGGTATTCGAGCGTCAGGACGTCGAGCCGGCCCTCGCGAGCCAGCAGGTAGGGCGCATCGAGGTTGTCTCCCCAGAAACCGGCACCGTTGCCCACGCGAAGGGACCGCGGGACCCCACCGGCTACGCCCATTTCCATTGCGACCCCTCCCGATCCGACCGAAGGGAACGACTCTGGCCGCATGATATCCCAGAATGCGCCGCTCCGCAAAGGTGGCAGGCTTCATCCAGGTCGAAACGGCGGCGCCAGGAGCTCAGATCGAGGGCCAGCCCCGGCAAATTCTGGCGTGACCCTGGTGACGCCTCCAACATCGCCTCCTTGAAGGCCCGATCGTCGCGGCCGATCCGATATTCGCTCAACAATCACGAGATTTTATGTTATGCTCGTCGGGACGATGGTCGTTCGGCATTCTCCGCCTTAAGGTGCGTGCCATGATGCTATCACTCAGGCAGTAGTGAAAGAATTTGTGAAAAAAGCTGTCACCGATTTTTACCGGACTCGTACAGTCGGGTTAAGGTAGGAAAAGGATTAGGTCGGGTCGCGCTTTGATTCGTGGCGGCCTGAGTGTCCGGATTCTCCACCGAAATCCCGCGAGGCGCATGGCCGCTTGAACAAACCGTTGCTGAGAGCACGCGGAGACCTCGTCGATGCTCGCCAAGTTGAAAGGAATATTCGCTCCTGGCCCCGCTGCCGGGGACACGCTACATCGTCGCCGCGTGAATCTTCAGAGCCGGTTCCTGATCGTGGCGGAGACCTCGTCGCGAGGGAGCATGTCGCGAGTCTACCGGGCGGTGGACAACGAGAGCGGACGGACCATCTGCTTGAAGGTCCAGTTGCCGGAGAAGAATCAGGCAGCCGTTGCGCGGGCCTCGGCGCATGCGGCTCGGCCTCCCGAGGGGGAGATCGCGATCCGGTTCCGGCACCCCCACATCGTCCGTACGCTCGAGTACGGTGAATCGAACCGGGGCGAGCACTACCTGGTGATGGAATATATCGACGGCGTGAGCCTGCAATATGTCCGTGAGACTCGCGCCGCCCGGACGGCTCAGAGGGTTGAACTCCTCGCCCAGGCCGCGGAGGGACTGGCCGCCGTCCACGCCGCCGGGTTCATTCACCACGATATCAATTCGCGCAATTACCTGGTCGACCGCGAACAACGAGCCAAGCTGATCGACTTCGGGCTGACCATTCCGAACACTCCCGAGTTCCGTGGGCCGGGCAACCGAACCGGCACCCTGCAATACATGGCACCTGAGCTCATCCGTCGCGAGTCGATCGACGAACGGATCGATATCTATGCGTTCGGTGTCCTCGCCTATGAGTTCCTCACCGATCGACTCCCCTTTGAGGGCGGGAACTCGGCGGCCCTGATGATCCAGCGCATCAACACCGACCCGCTCGACCCGGCCAAGGCTCGTCCCAAGCTCTCCGAAGAGGTTTGCCAGATCCTTCGCAAGCTCATCGCCCGGCGCAAGGAAGATCGATGGCCCTCCATGCAGACACTTCCCGAAGCCCTACGCTCCGTCCCGGCCAAACGGCCGCGTGGATAGAGTTGGAAATGGGTTCTGTGCGACCCGAAGACCAAAGGAAAGCCAGTTTTAGCCACGCAGTTCCATACAAATTACGAATTACAAATTACTCGTTACTAATAACTAATTTCGCGTTGCGTGAATCACCCGGGGGTGCTGGGCGAGGTCGCGGACCGTCGGGGCCAGGCGGAATTCGGTGCGGTCGCTGATGATGGCGCGGACGGGGGCCTCCTGAGCGGTCCCGATCTCGAGAATGAGGTGGCCGCCGGGTTTGAGGAGTGGGATCGACTGATCGATCAGGCGGCGGACGATGTCGAGGCCGTCGGGGCCGCCGTCGAGGGCGAGATGGGGTTCGAAGTCGCGCACGCCGGGCTCGAGGCGGGGGATCTCGCTGGTCGGAATGTACGGGGGGTTGGAGACCACGGCGTCGAAGGGCCCCTCATCGGCGACCGGAGACAGGAGGTTTCCCTCTCGAAAGTCGATCCGATCGATCACGCCAAGCCGTTCGGCATTCCGGCGGGCGACCTCCAGGGCCTCCGGGCTGATCTCGATCGCGACAAATCGCGCGCCCGGTCTTCTCGCGGCCGAGGCGATCGCCAGGCACCCGGAGCCTGTGCCAACGTCGACCGCCCGGATCGATTCGGCTCCCTCCGTCGCCTGGAGGAACTCAGCAACGACGAACTCCGAATCAGGACGCGGGATCAGGACCGCCGGTGAGACCTCGAAGGTGAGCGAGTAGAACTCCTTCCGGCCGACCAGGTACGCGACCGGCGACCCCTCAGCACGGCGGCGGACCAGCTCGCGGAACCGCCCGCGCGGGGAGTCGGCCACCTCGTCGGGAAAATGGGTGTAAAGCTGCACCCGGGGCCAGTCAAGGACATGAGCCAGCATGACCTCGGCGTCGAGCCGGGGGCTCTCGAATCCCCGCCGTTTGAGGAAGTCGGCCGTCCAGGTCAGAAGTCGGCCAACGGTCCAGGTCCCTTCCGGGCCGAGATTTGGGCCTGAAGCCGCTTCGGTGGTCGTTCTCGGTCGCGTATCCATGGGCGGCTGACCTTCAGAACTTGTGAAAGAATCGATCCATTAGAATAAAGCAGCGATCCAAAATGCATGGAAAGCCTGCTTTAAGGAGGCCGCGCGTCCTTTTTTTTGTCTTCGATGTTTTATGAGATTCTTTCTTGAGTGCCCTGATAAATGGGATCGATCGGATGGAAGATGTTATTAGGGCCGATGGAGAAATTCCAGGTCAATGTCTCTTAAAATTATTCTAAAACGTTCCATTTTTCATGGATTCTTGCCGAGGCTTTCAGGCGAGGTCGCCCAGCTTCTCGCGTCGGTCGTGGTCGATCAGTGCGGTAACTAGCGGGAGCAGGCTCCCCTGCATCACCTGGTCGAGGTTGTAGAGGGTCAGGCCGATTCGGTGATCGGTCACCCGGTTCTGCGGGAAGTTGTAAGTCCGGATCTTCTGCGAGCGGTCTCCGGAGCCGATCATGGACCGGCGGGTCTGGTCACGCTCGTTCCGGGCGCTCTCACGGAACTGATCGAACAATCGGCTCCGAAGGATTCGCATCGCCTTCGACTTGTTCTTGTGCTGGCTTCGCTCGTCGCGGCAGTTGACAACAACGCCCGTCGGCAGGTGCGTGATCCGGACGCCGCTCTCGGTCTTGTTCTGATGCTGACCGCCAGGTCCGCCCGACCGCATCACGTCGATCAGGAGGTCCTCGGGACGAATGACGACATCCACTTCCTCGGGCTCGGGAAGGACGGCCACGGTCGCGGTCGAGGTGTGGATACGGCCCTGGGCCTCGGTTTGCGGCACCCGCTGGACCCGATGCACCCCGCCCTCGAACTGGAGATGCCGATAGCTCCCCTCACCCGCGACGCTGAACGAGACCTCCCGAAAGCCGGCCAGTTCGGTCGGCTCCAGGTCGAGCATCTCGAACTTCCAGCCCATCTGCTCGGCGAACCGGCGATACATCTCGTAGAGGTCGCGAGCAAAGAGCGCGGCCTCGTCGCCTCCTGTCCCGGCCCGGATCTCGACAATCAGCGCAGTGTGTCCGGTCCCCGCACTCCGGTCGTAGAGCAGGTCGCGAAGATCATCCCCCTCCCGACGCTGCCGATCTCGGAGCCCGTCGAGTTCGGCCTCCGCATAGGAACGCATTTCGACATCGGACTCGGCCGCGCAAAGATCCTCCGCCTCGGCAATCTGCCGGCCCAGGTCGAGATATCGACCGTACGGGATCGCAATCTTCGCCAGCGACCCACGCTCGCGCGCCAGCGTCGAAACCCGGTTCGGGTCCGATGTCACTTCCGGGTCGAGCAATGAACGCTCGATCTCCAGGAATCGCTGATAATCGGCCTGGAGCTTCTCGAACACGTCTCCCTCGCCACCACGGAACACCGGATCCCGAAGGAACCCCAAAAACCGCTTCAGGAGCAACCACGAAAAACACGAACGACACGAAAATTCACAGGACAGAGAAATGGGAAGATCATAGGAACACACGCATGTAATATAGCTATGATTACATTTTTAGTTGTGAATTTCTTGTTCTTCGTGTTACTTTTAGTGGTACATCCTGAATCTTGATCGTGGTTTCTCCCCATTTCCCAAGGCCCGCGCAAGCCAACGGCCCGGCGGCGGACCGGTTCGTCCACCCTCGGGCCGTGCACCTTCTCAGGGAGTTGCCCGCTCGCGCCGGAGAGATTGAACTCATCTTCACCGAAGAGAGCAATATTGGCGAAGCTGT
>DAIDJI010000189.1 GCA_027451455.1 Planctomycetales bacterium
GCGCCGCTGAATATCTCGCGCGCCGCGCAAGAGTCGACTTCGGCGACGAGCCCGAGCTCGGCGAGGCCTCGGGCTGACCGCTCGGACTTGTTGCAGCGACCGAGGTCGCTGGGCCGGAGGTTCTCCGATGGATCGGGATATCGGGCGTGGGAGCCCTCGGTTTCAGGGATTGTGCGAGTCGTGGCAGTGCGGCAGGAGGCGGTTGGCCTCGGCCGGGCCCCAGGTTCCTGGGTCGTAGAAATGCAGCGGCGGCGGGTCCTCGAGAATCGGCTCAACAATCTGCCACTGGGCCTCGATCGCGTCCTCTCGCGAGAAGAGTGCCTGGTCTGCCCCGATCGCCGCATGGAGGAGCCGGGAATAGGGTGGGACCTCGTCAGCCGACTGCCGCGAGGCTGTCAATTCGACCGGCTGAAGGGCCTCCTTCTCGCCCTCCTTTCGCACCACCGATCCAATCGCGATGATCTCTTCAGGATTGAATCGTATTCGGATATAATTTTGCGAGCAGTCGAGGGAGTGTCCGGCGAATGAGCGTTGTGGCGGCGGCTTGAGCCGAACCATCACCTCAGTGGCCGTGGTGGCGAGCGACTTGCCGGCCCGGATAAAAAACGGGACGCCGGCCCATCGCCACGAGTCAATAGCCAGCCGGACTGCGGCGAAGGTTTCGACCTGCGAGTCGGCCTCGACCCCCTTCTCGCGGCGGTAGCCGCGGTACTGACCGCGGACGATGTCGTCGGGGCCGAGCGGGCGGACGGCGCGGAGGACCTTGACCTTCTCGTCGCGGATGCCGTCGGGCGCGTTCATTCCGGGCGGCTCCATGGCAAGCATGGCGACGACCTGGAGCATGTGGTTCTGGACCACGTCGCGGATGGCGCCGGCCTCTTCATAGAAGGCGCCCCGGCCCTGGACGTCGAATTCCTCAGCCATGGTAATCTGTACGTCCTCAACACATTCACGCGACCAGATAGGCTCGAGGAATCGGTTGGCGAACCGAAAGCTGAGGATGTTCAGCACCGGCTCCTTGCCCAGGTAGTGGTCGATCCGGTAGATCCGCGACTCGTCGAAGGTCTCGTGGAGTATCTGGTTGAGCTCCCGTGCCGAGTTGAGGTCGCGACCGAACGGCTTTTCGACGACAACGCGGGCATCCCGGGCGCAGTCCGACTCGGCCAGGTGCCGGACGACCGGTCCGAAGAGGCTGGGTGGAATCGCGAGGTAGTGGACCGGCCGCTTCGCATCGCCGAGCGCTTCGCGCAGCTTGACGAAGGTTTCGGGGTCGTTGTAGTCGCCGTCGACGTAACGAAGCTGGCGGATGAGGGCCTCGAACGCCTTTTCATCGACTCCGCCGTGGTGCGTGAGGCTCTCGCGAGCCCGGGTTTTGAGCTGCTCGAGTCCCCAGCCCGACTTGGCAACGCCGACGATCGGGACGCCGAGCTGGCCGTGGCGGATGAGAAACTGAAGCGCGGGGAAAATCTTCTTATAGGCCAGGTCGCCAGTCGCCCCGAAGAACACCAGGGCGTCGGCCTGCTTCTGCGGCTCGGGCATCTCGGAGCCTCCGCGGGATCGATTCGGTCGGACGTCAGGCCTTCTTCTCAAGGTGGCCGCCGAAGGCAAAGCGCATTGCCGAAAGAACCTTGTCGGCAAACTCGTCGGTCCCGCGCGAGTTGAACCGGGCGAACAACGCCGCGCTGAGGACGGCCGCCGGAACCCCCGCGTCGATCGCGGCCTGGATGGTCCAGCGACCCTCGCCCGAGTCGGAGACCCGACCCGAGAAGTCGGCCAGGTCAGGGCTCTTGTAGAGGGCCTCTGCGGTCAGGTCGAGGAGCCACGAGGCGATCACGCTCCCTCGCCGCCAGACCTCGGCGATGTCGGTCAGGTGGAGGTCATAGGGGTAGAGTTCGGGATGCCGAAGCGGGGCCGTCTCGGCGTCGATGTCCTGCTTCGACTTGCCGACGTTAGCGTGCTTCAGGATGTTAAGCCCTTCGGCATAGGCGGCCATGATGCCGTACTCGATTCCATTGTGGACCATCTTGACGAAGTGGCCGGCACCGGCAGATCCGCAGTGCAGGTAGCCCTGCTCAGCGGTGCCCTCGCCATCCTTGCGGCCCGGGGTGCGCGGGGCGGAATCGATCCCGGGCGCCAGAGCGGCGAAGATCGGGTCGAGGTGCTTCACGACCTCGGCCTCGCCGCCGATCATCATGCAGTAGCCGCGCTCGCGGCCCCAGACGCCACCGCTGGTCCCAACGTCTACGTAATGAATCTCCTTCGGCTTGAGTTCGGCGGCGCGGCGGATGTCGTCGTGGTAATACGAATTCCCGCCGTCGATCAGGATGTCCCCCTTTTGGAGCCGACCGACAAGATGCTCGATTGTCGAGTCGACAACCCCGGCGGGGACCATCATCCAGACGACCCGAGGCGGCTTGAGTTTGGCGAGGAAATCGTCGAGAGTGCTGCCTGCCACGGCCCCCTCCTTCGCCATCGCGGCGGCGGATTCGGCGTGCACGTCATAAACGACGCATTCCTGGCCCTTCGCCAGGAGCCGTCGGACCATGTTCGCGCCCATTCGTCCCAGGCCGATCATCCCGAGTTGCATGGGAATACCACCCTTCCTGCGACGAACGCTCGGTTAGTACAACAGGATCTGCGTCGCCATCAGCAGCCCGACGATAGCCAGGATCGTCGCGATTCGCATCGACGTCGCCACGTTCAACGGCGGATTCTTGACACCGGCCTCAAGGGCACGCACATAACGTCGGTGGCGATTGGCGGCCGTCACGCAGACGAATACCCCTACAAGAACCATGCCGAACCCCAGCCAGGGCGAAATCGCCGGATGCGTGTGCGGCCGCGCCGGCAGTCCCTGAATCTCGGCATACTCGCGGAGCCAGAACGCGAATCGGGCAATCAGAAAGCCAAATCCCATCAGCGCGATCGAGGTCCGAACCCAGGCGAGGAAGGTCCGCTCAGCCGCGAGGTAAATACGTGGGTCGTCGACGGCCGAGGCCATTCCCCGGCCGGGCGTCGGCCCGCGATTCGCATGGGCATCGGTATCCTGGTCGACTGGCTGCATAAGTCGGGTGCCGCATTGGAAACGATCGGCTCGTCTCGTTGACCACACGAAATATAGGCGGGTGCCGCAACCCGGATCAAGCCCGAGGGCTCGATCAGCCCCTGTTCGTCGCGGCGGGATTCGGATAGAACGGTCGGGCGACGGGTTCAGCTCATCGGATCGCGAGAGGACCGGTTCATGCGAAAGCTCGAGATTTCCCGGCGATGGTTTCAGGGCCTCTGGTTCGCGGCGATCCTCGGATTGACGGGCGCGGCGCCGCCGAAATCGGCGATCGACCTCCGACTCAATCAGATCCAGGTGATCGGTTCGCACAATTCCTACCACATCGCCCCAACGGCTGGGATCCTCGAGCTGATCGGCGGTTACTCGAGCGCAAAGGCCGAGGCCCTCGATTACACCCACCCGCCGCTCGCCGAGCAGTTCGACCGCCGCGGCATCCGTCAGATCGAACTGGACGTCTTCGCCGATCCGAAGGGGGGGTTGTTCGCCGATCCCTTTCTGAGGAAGAAGTTGAAGGAGAGCGGCAAGGACCTGGGTCCCGACCCCAACGCCGGCGGAGCGCTCAACCGGCCGGGGATGAAGGTCCTCCATGTCCAGGACGTCGACTTCCTCTCACAGGCCGCCACGTTCATCGAGGCGCTCCGGCAGGTGAAGTCGTGGTCGAAGGACCACCCGCACCACGTCCCGATCCTGGTCCTGGTCGAGTTGAAGGACGAGTCTCGGCTGATGTTGCCGACCAAGCCAGTGCCGTTCGACCAGGCGATGCTCGACGCCGTTGACGCCGAGATCCTCTCCGTTTTCGATCGCAAGCAAATCATCACGCCGGATTACGTTCGGGGTGTCTCGGCGACGCTCCCCGAGGCGATCCGAACCCATGGCTGGCCGAGGCTCGACGCGGTCCGCGGCCGGGTGATGTTCGCCCTGGACAACGAGGGCGATCTTCGGAACCTCTACGTCAAGGGCCATCCCGCACTCAAGGATCGCCTGATGTTCGTCACGGCCGACGAACCAACCTCGGCTGAGGCCGCCTGGTTCAAGATCAACGATCCCATCAAGGATTTCGACCGCATCCGGCAGCTCGTCGCCGATGGCTTCCTCGTCCGAACCCGGGCCGACGCTGACACCCGGCAGTCCCGCGACAACGACCCGAAGCAGCGCGACAGGGCCCTCTCCAGCGGCGCGCAGTTCGTCAGCACCGATTATGCCGAGCCCAATCGCCGGTTCTCGGAGTATTGCGTCCGTCTCCCGGGCGGGGTCGTGGCGCGGGTCAACCCGGTCAGCGGAGATCCGGCCTGGAAGCAGGTCGACATCGAATCCGTCCGCCCGCCCGCGGGCCATTGAACCAGGTTGAACCGATCGGCCAGGCCCAGGGTGTTTGAGATCCTCCGTCGTGGGACGTCGCCCCCACGGTCGTGGGTGATCCGTTTTGCCGCTGAAGTCATCTCTCTCTCGCCTTCATCCCCTATCTTCCTCGGCTTCGAGCGAAGCCTCCCAGGAACCACTTCCGAAAGTCCAGCCATCCAGCCTGCCCGAAGTCCCAGATATCACGCCTTGAACCTGTGACATTTGTCCCATACACTGTATGAGCAGTGTCACACACAAGAAACAGGCCGTCGGTCCGGCTCCACCCTGGGACGAGGCATTCTTGGACCTCAGCCGGTCCAGGACCGATCACCGGAATTCGGTGAATCCGTAGGGGCGATCCGGCCTCCATTCCACGGCGACATTCATCGCAACTCGGGAAAGTCTCGCGTGACAAAAGGCGCGCCTTGTTCGCCAGGATAGGGGAGGAATCGAAGGAGAGACGACCCGGAATCGCTCGAAACCCGGACGCAATCTCGCACTTTCCATCTTTTGTCGACCTCTCGATCCGCGAAGCGGAATGAACCGGGGAGAGCCCTTGTATTTCCTGCAATTTTGAATGGTTCTCCCAAGAAAAGCCGCTTCTCTGCGTTAGTCGATTAACGTGGCCCGCGAAACAGTCGGAGCGCCGAACGCGGGCGCATTCTGAGAGTTCTCTGGCTCTGGCAGTCGAGACGACCAACCCGGCTCGCGGATCGCCCTGCGCGCTCCGCCAGGAGGAGGCCTCCGATGTCGACCAATCGAAACGTCCAGGGTAACGAGGCCGAGGGATGGGCAGCCCGGACCGTCCGCGCCCGGTTTCCGATCTGGAACTGGGTCAGGATCGGGCTGGCGATCGGGGTTGCGGCCCTGCTAGCCTGGCTGCCCCCCACAGATGAGGTTAAGGCCCTCCGACCCGCGCATCATGCGCCCGGGATCTCACCCAGTCCGATCATCCGATTGGCCTTCGCTCCCGACGCTCAAACAATCGCGACGGTGGACGACCACGAGCGTATCGAGCTTCGGCGACTGAACGGGAGCGGCCCGACGATCCCAATCGATGGGGTTGACCATGTGAAGGCGATCGCCTTCTCGCCCGACGGCCGCTACCTCGCCGTTGGCCGGAGGGAGACGGATGTGGTCCTCCTGAGTCTGCACCCCTCTGTCTCCGCCCGGAATCTCAATATCAACGTCAAGGAGACAAGTGACCTCACGTTCTCACCCGACGGAACGCTGCTGGCCATCTCCTCCCACGCCTCGCCCCAGATCGTGATCTGGGAGATCGCGGCCGGTCGAGCGCGGACGCTCCTTGCCGGCCATCAAACCCCGGCCCATCTGGTGCGCTTTGCCCCCGACGGTCAATCGCTGCTCTCGATGGCGATCAACGATTGCCGGCTGCTCACCTGGGATCTCTCCTCGGGCCGTCCCAGAAACCTGATCGATCACTTCGCCTCGCGGCCGAACTGCCTCGCCCTTGCTCCCTACGGCCGACGACTCGCGACGTCATGCTTCCCCAGGGCGGTGCAGATCTGGGACCTTGCGACAGGTCGCGAGGTCGTCCGCATCGCCGGGCTACGATTTCCGGCGCGATCCCTGGCGTTCTCACCCGACGGTAGCCTCCTAGCGGTGGCCTCCGGCGATGGATCGGCCGGCCTCTGGGACGCCAGCACGGGCCAGCCAATCCGCCGGCTCGAGACGGGCCTGGACGTCCTGAACGCGATCGCCTTCTCGCCCGACGGTCTCCGGATTGCACTCAGTGGGAATGACAGCGCACTCCGCCTCTGGGACGTCGCGACTCTTTTCAATCCATCGGCCCGTTCCGATTGAGGACCGGCCGATCTTCGGCGCTTCGGCGAGGCGCCGACGTTACCGAATGTCGCCGTAAAGCCCCGGTCTTCAGACCTGGGGATATAAGGCGACTGGTCGGTCTTGATCGAATGGACGAAATCGGGCAGCTTGAACATGTTCCTTTGGGGACCGTTCTTTGAAAACTTGTTGTTGCCGATTGGCGGGAGAAAACCCTTCACGCCGTAAAACGACGAAGGAACAACGAACGACGCCCTTGCGATAACCAAGCGGGGCAACAGTCCTTCGCTGTCGGGACCGCTGAGAAGCGGACTTGCCAGATTCGTAGGGTCGGGCAGACCCGAACGGGATCGTCCTCGGATGGTCGAACGCTCAGGGAGATCATGTAAGACCAGAGCAATCTGGCTGCGGTCGTTGAACTGAGAATCCCCCGGCTTCAGCCTTGGGGAGTGTCAATTGCTTTTCCATCCGACCGATATCCCTTAAGATGCATGGACTCGCCCCACGGTCCGGATCCCGCCTCGCGAGCCCGGCGCCGGATACTCGCCGGTTCCCCACGATCGCGATGAGCAGCGGACGACCGCCAGACAGGGCGCGGAGCCCGGGTCCATCGACCCGGGCCCATCGGCCAGCGCAAGGGCAAGAGCCATGCACCGTCCAGGCCTCACGTTCCCCGTCAGTCCGACGATCGAAGCCGCCCGACTCGGCCTCGCCATCCTCCTGATCGGGCTGACATCCGCCCCCTCGCTCGCCGGAGGACCGGAAAACCAGAAGCCCATGCCGGTCGACTTCACCCGGGAGATCCGCCCGATCCTGGCCGACAAGTGCTTCAAATGCCACGGACCCGACGCCGGCCAGCGCAAGGGAGAACTTCGGCTCGATAACCTTCGAGACGCCTCCGCCCCAGCAGCCTCGGGCAGCCCAGCAATCGTCCCCGGCCATGCCGACGACAGCGAACTTTTCCTCCGGATCACCGCCGACGACCCTGAGGAACGAATGCCACCGGCAAGCAGCAAGAAAACCCTCACGCCGGAGGAAATCGCTCGGCTGAAATCGTGGATCAACCAGGGCGCTGCCTACCGAGAACACTGGGCTTTTGTCCCTCCGGTCCGGCCGCCCTTACCGCCCGTGAAACACCGCGACTGGTGCCGCAACCCGATCGACTTCTTCATCCTCGATCGACTCGAAGCCGAGAAGCTCTCGCCGTCTCCCGAGGCCGACCGCGTCGCCCTGATCCGCCGACTCAGCCTCGACCTCGTCGGCCTGCCACCGACCCCCGCCGAAGTCGACGCCTTCCTGACCGACCGCCGCGCCGATGCTTTCAACCGCCTGGCCGACCGGTTCCTCGACTCACCCCATTACGGCGAGCGATGGGGCCGAGTCTGGCTGGACTCCGCGCGATACGCCGACTCCGACGGCTACGAGAAGGATAAGTTACGCCAGGTATTTGCCTATCGCGACTGGGTCATCGACGCACTCAACCGCGACCTGCCCTACGACCGCTTCATCATCCAGCAGCTCGGCGGCGACCTGATCTCCGGCGCTGGCCAGTCGGAGCGCGTTGCCACCGGGTTCCTGCGGAACTCGATGATCAACGAGGAAGGTGGCGTCGATCCTGAGCAGTTTCGGATGGAAGCAATGTTCGACCGGATGGACTGCATCGGCAAGGCGGTCCTCGGCCTGACCATCCAGTGCGCACAGTGCCACAGCCACAAGTACGACCCTCTCACACAGCAAGATTATTACCGTATGTTCGCCTTCCTCAATAATAGCCACGAGGCGAACATCGCGGTCTACTCGCCCGACGAGCAGATGGAGCGGGCCCGAATCCTCCGCGAGACCAGGGCCATTGAGGACGACCTGAAGCATCGCGATCCCGCCTGGCGCGAGAAGATGGCGGAATGGGAGAAGCGAGCGGCCGGCGATCCGCCCGAATGGCGGGTCCTCGATCACTTCGAGGTCGACGACGAGTCGACCGGCGGCGAGAAGGAATTCCCGATGGAGGACGGCTCGCTCCTCTCGCTCGGATACGCCCCGACAAAGCACACGCTCCGGCTGACGGCGAGGACGGACACCCGTCCGATCGCGGCTTTCCAACTGGAGTTGCTCAACGACCCAAACCTACCGCTCGGCGGACCCGGTCGGTCGATCAAGGGGACGGCCGCGCTCACCGAGTTCCGTGTCGTCGCCGCGCCGGCCGACGAGCCCGGCAAGAAGACGGAAGTCAAGTTGTCGGGCGCCACTGCCGACGTCAACCCGCCCGAGAAGCCGCTCGACCCGATCTTCGACGATCGGAGCGGCAAGAAACGCGTGACCGGCCCGATTGCCTTCGCGATCGACGGCAACAACGAGACGGCCTGGGGGATCGACATCGGCCCGGGACGCCGTAACCAGCCCCGCAAGGCGGTTTTTGTCGCCGAGAAGCCGATCGTCTTCCCGCACGGCACTGTCTTGACGTTCCACCTCGCCCAGAACCACGGCGGATGGAACAGCGACGATAACCAGAACCAGAACCTCGGCCGGTTCCGGCTCTCGATCACC
>DAIDJI010000190.1 GCA_027451455.1 Planctomycetales bacterium
TGCTCTCGACGCCAAGATCAGCAACTTCTTCATTGGCGGCGAGACCAACAATGTCCTCCTGGTCGCCCCTTCGGGATCGAGGAACGTCCAGTTCGGGCTGGGAATGGACAATGCACGCGTTAACACGCTGACCATCCAGAATCTGAAGATCAACCGGGATATGACTAACTCGGAAGTGACAGCAACGCGAGTGATTCAGAACCTTCAGATCGGCGGCAACGTTGAGAATTCGAACATCCAGGCCGGCTACGGCCAGGGGCTGTTCGAGGACGCCGCCTCGCCGGCGACCAGCCTCTTTAGCAGCGGGACAGGCGCCTTCTTCGGCAGCCCTCCGGCGACAATCAGCAACCACCGGCTCGGCGCTCAGTCGAACCAGCTCGAGCCTTTCGCGATGAATGGCGGCCTCATCAACGGCCGGATCGCCGGCAACATCGTCAACTCGATCATCTCGGCCTCGGTCGATCCCAATCCCTCCGGACTGGCGACCTCCTTCGTGGATACCAGTGGGACGTTCACCAACAAGAACAACCCGAACTTCCCGTTCGGTGCGCCGTCGAACCTCTACCTGCCCCGTGGGCAGATCAACCTGAAGTTCGAGGGAACGGTGAACAACTCAGGGAGCCTGCTGCTCGCGCCCGGCGCCCCGACCAACGCGGCGTTCTTCGCCCGAACCGTCCACATCAAGAAGGGTCCGGTCATCCCACCGAGCGTCCCGTATCAGCCCTATGTGGCACCCACGGTCTATCACAAGGGTCAAACGGCGCTGACGGGCCTGTTCAAGGTGGACCATATTCCGGCCAACACGGCGGTCCTTCGCCACGCCCAGCGCGCGTCGACGGGCAAGAAAGCCTGATCACGTTCCATCGAACGAAAAATCGCAGGGGCTCAGTGGCCTTTCAAGGCAAACTGGGTCCCTGCGATTTTGAGGTTCAACCGCCTTCGGATCGCGAGGATCGGCCGGCAATATCGCGGCGATACCAGGCCCCTGGGAACCGGATCATCCGCGCGGCCTCGTAGGCGCGGGCCTGGGCCTGCTCGATTGTATCTCCGATCGCGGTGACGTTGAGCACCCGGCCGCCGTCGGTCACGATCCGGGCGTCTCGCCCCGGGCCCGCCTCGGCGCGGAGCATGGTCCCCGCGTGAAAAACCTTGGTGTCGGGAAGCTTCTCGACAGCTTCAAGGTTCTGGATCGGGCGCTCGCGCTCGTAGTGGCCGGGATAGCCCTCGGCAGCGATGACCACGGTGACCGAAGGCCGAGGATCCCACTCGATCGCGACCCGATCGAGTTGCTCGTCGGCCGTGGCTTCCAGCAGGTCGACCAGGTCCGACTTCAGCCGCATCATCAGGACCTGGGTCTCCGGATCGCCGAAGCGGACGTTGAATTCCAGGACCTTTGGACCCTGGTTGGTCAGCATCAGCCCGGCGTACAGGACCCCACGGAACGGCCGGCGCGCTCGCTTCAGTGCGTGGATCGCCGGAACGAGCACCTCGCGCTCGACCTGCTCCATGAGGTCGGGCGTCATCATCGGGGTCGGTGAGAAAGCACCCATGCCGCCGGTATTCGGTCCTTCGTCGTGGTCGAAGGCACGCTTGTAGTCCTGCGACGATTCGAGCGGGATGATGGTCCGGCCGTCGGTAATCGCCAGAACGCTGGTCTCCCGGCCGTCGAGCCGCTCCTCGATCAGGAGTCGATCGCCGGCCTGGCCGAAGATCCGGCGAACCATGATCTGGTCGATGGCTTCCAGCGCCTGTCGGAGGTTATCGCAGACAAAGACACCTTTGCCGGCGGCGAGCCCGTCGGCCTTGAGGACCAGGCTGACGGGTCGGCCGAGAACGAAGTCGCGCGCCTCGGCGGTCGATGAAAAGACCCGACGCTGACCGCGTTCCTCGATCTCCACCTGCACGCCCGGGCTGAGCATCTCGCGCGGGTCCATGATCCGGTCGATGGCCTCGATCGCCTCGCTGGCGGTCCGACAGTGCAGGGTGTGCCGGATCGTTGAGCGGCCTCGCGACCGAATCGTCAGGGCAACCTCGCGCGAGAGGGCATAGTGCTCGGCGTCGGGAGCCGAGCGGAAGACGCGATAGTCGGCCGTTGGGATGCCGGCCTGCCGCATCAGGTCCTTTGCGAAGACCTTGCTCCCTTCCAGTTCCGCGGCCTCCTTGCGCGGGCCGAAAACCTTCAGCCCCTCGCGCTGGAAGAGATCGACGATTCCTCGGTTGAGCGGCTCCTCGGGGCCGATTACAGTCAGACCGATTCCTTCCTTGCGGGCGAACTGAACCAGTCCGCGCGTGTCGCCCGGCTCGATGGCGATGTTCTGCACGTCGAGCGCCGTTCCGGCGTTCCCCGGCGCGCAGAAGACGGCCGAGACCCGGGGCGATTGCTTGAGCTTCCAGCAGAGGGCGTGCTCGCGCCCTCCCTTGCCTACGACGAGAACTTTCAAGGCTCCAACTCCTGGCCCGCGATGCCGACGGTCTGCTCTTCGCCCCTGCTCACCATCCTATTCTATGGCAGGGCCGCCCCGCGACGCGAATTCGTCGGCAGAGCCATCGGACCGGGGATTCTCGGATCGCCATCGATGCGGTACACTCGAAGTTGTGAAATCGGGAACATGACGAGGATCGTACGGGAGAGCCGGGTCGTGAAGCACGTCGCCGTGGTGGGGGCCAGTGGGGCTGTTGGAGAGCGGATGATCGCCCTGCTGGAGGAGCGCGATTTCCCGCTCGCATCGATCCGTTTCCTCGCCTCCGAACGAAGCGCCGGCAAGACGATCACCTTCCGGGGCGAGTCGCATCTGATCCGTCCGCTCACGCCCGAGGCCTTCGAGGGAGTCGACATCGTTCTGTCGAGCACGCCGGCCTCAGTCTCACGCCAGTGGAGCCCGATCGCGGCACGGGCCGGTGCCGTGGTCGTCGACAATTCGAGCGCTTTCCGGATGGAGCCGGAGGTCCCGCTTGTCGTCCCAGAGGTGAATCCCGCCGACATTCTCAAGCATCGAGGGATCATCGCCAATCCCAACTGCTCGACGATCCAGATGGTCGTGGCGCTGAAGCCGCTGCACGATGCCGCTCGGGTTCTCCGGGTGGTTGTCAGTACGTATCAATCGGTCTCGGGCGCCGGTCAGAAGGGGATTCACGAGCTGGAGGAGCAGGCCGCGGCCGTCTACCGAGGCGAGGCTCCGCCTTCTCCGTCCAAGTTCGCCCACCCGATCCTTGGCAATTGCATCCCGCAGATCGATGATTTCCTCCCGACAGGCTACACCAAGGAGGAAATGAAGATGGTTCATGAGACGCGGAAAATCATGGGAGATCCGACGATCGACGTCAGCCCGACCTGCGTCCGGGTCCCGGTAGCGTTCAGCCATAGCGAGTCGATTCTGGTCGAGACCGAGCGGCCGGTCACGGTGGAGGAGGCCCGGGCGCTCTGGGAGCAGGCACCCGGGATCACGGTGGTTGACGATCCTCTGGCGCGTTCGTATCCCCTGGCCGCCGCGGCGGCTGGTCGTGACGACGTCTTCGTCGGCCGCATCCGTCCGGACCTTGGCCGGCCCAACGCCCTGCTGTTCTGGTGCGTGAGCGACAACCTGCGAAAGGGCGCGGCGACGAACGCCGTCCAGATCGCCGAGAAACTGGTGGAGCTGGCTCCGGTGGGGGTTTGAGGCGGTGCCGAGCCGATCCCCGATCCGATGCGCAACATCAAGCTGATCCTTTGCTACGACGGGACCGAGTTCCACGGCTGGCAGCGCCAGCCCTCGCTTCGGACCGTGCAGCAGGTCCTGGAAGAAGCCATCGAGCGGCTGACCGGTGTCCGCCCGACGACGACGGCCTCAGGCCGGACGGATGCCGGCGTCCACGCGATGGGGCAGGTCGTTCACTTTCTGACCGCCTCTCGGCACGAGCCCGAGACGTTCGTCCGGGCTCTCAACGCAATGTTGCCGAGAGACCTCCGGATTCTGGATGCCGCCGAAATGCCGCAAGCGTTTCACGCAACGCTCGACGCCCGATCCAAGCGGTATCGCTACACGATCGATAATGCCCGGATCCCCAGTCCGTTCCAGCTCCGGTATAGCTGGCACGTCCCAAAGCCGCTCGACGCCGGCGCGATGGGTCGCGCTGGCGCCTCACTCCTGGGCCGCCACGATTTCCGGAGTTTCGAGACCGACTGGCCAAACCGGATGAGTAGCGTTCGGACCATCTTCGACGTGGCTGTCGCCCGCGATGGCGACCTGGTCACGATCGAGGTCGAGGCGGATGGCTTCCTCTACAACATGGTCCGATCGATCGCGGGGACGCTGGTGCTGGTCGGACAGGGGAAGCGGCCCGAGTCGTGGGTCGCCGATGTCCTCGCGGCGCAGGACCGGGTCGAGGCCGGACCGACCGCTCCGCCGCAGGGCCTTTTTCTTTTGACCGTCCGCTACTCACGGACCTGAGCCGACGAACAAGGATTCGAGATGCGGATCGTCCACATCATTACTCGGTTGATCCTGGGCGGAGCGCAGGAGAATACCCTCCTCACCGTGGACGGTCTCCATCACGACCACGGAGACGACGTCACTCTTATCACCGGGCCGGCCGAGGGTCCCGAGGGCGACCTGTTCGACCGCGCCGAAGCGCGTGGTCTGAAGGTCGAACTCATGCCGGAACTGGTCCGCGCCATCCGGCCGATGACGGACCTGCGCGCGTACGGGAGGCTCCGGGCTTCGATCCGCCGCCTGGCGCCCGATGTTGTCCACACGCATAGCTCGAAGGCAGGCATTCTGGGACGTGCCGCCGCCTGGGACGAGCGCGTACCGGCGATCATCCACACGATCCACGGACTACCGTTTGGCCCGTTCGAGACGCCGATGAAGAACCGCCTCTACATCGCGCTGGAGCGTTGGGCGGCTCGTCGCTGTGATGCGATCGTCGGCGTCTGCGACGCGATGGCTGAGCAGGCTCTGGCCGCCGGGGTGGGCCGTCCCGAGCAATACTCAACCGTCTACAGCGGGATGGACGCCGACGCCTTCCTCAATCCACCCCGATCGCGCGAGGAGGTCCGGCGCGAGCTGGGGCTGGCCGACGAGGAGGTCGCCTTCGCGACGGTCGCCCGGCTCTTCGAGCGGAAGGGGCACGAGGATATCCTCGCGATCGCTCCTCGGGTGATCGCCGAGAACCCGAAGGTCCGATTCGTCTGGATCGGCGATGGCATCCTGCGCGACCGGCTCTCAGCGGAGATCGCGCGACTGGGACTCTCGCGCTCGTTCCTCCTGACGGGCCTGGTCCCGCCTGGCCGAATCCCGGAGCTCCTTCAGGCCGTCGACGCGGTGATCCATCCGAGCCTCCGCGAGGGACTGGCTAGGGTACTGCCGCAGGGATTGCTCGTCGGTCGGCCGGTGATCAGCTACGACGTCGACGGCGCGCGCGAGGTTGTTCTGCCCGAGACCGGTATCTTGCTGAAGCCGCGTGACCTCGGCGGTCTGGCCTCCGGAATTCTCCGCCTAGCAGCCGATCCGGCGCTCCGGGCGGCGATGGGTGCCGAGGGGCGCCGACGGTTCGCCGATCGATTTCGCCATGAGACGATGACCCGCGAACTACGATCACTTTACGAGCGGCTGCTCACCCACCCCGCGCCGGGACGTCGCCAGATTGGGAACGTCGTCGACCGCCGGTGAGTTGGCCTCCTTCACGATGGCGAGGTAGAGCGCCTGCTTCTTCCCCTTCGTCAGCCGGTATCCGTCGATCTCCTCAACGACCTCGACATCGAGCCCGAAGTGGCTTCGCATGACGGGGATCTCGAAGTCGAGAAGGACGGTGGCTACCGATCGTCCACCGCTGATGTGCCGGAAGAAGCCGTCGCGGTCGCGGATCAGTGCGATCGGGTGGCCCAGCTCGTAGACGATTCCGGGCTCCTGATATTCGAGCAGGACCGGCTCAATCGCGAGTCTTCGCGAGAGCTCGCCCAGCTTCCGGCCGACGACCCGAGATGTTCGCGCCGGCTCTCCCATCGGGATCACCCATCCGGTCGCAAGGATGAGGACGATCGACCAGCAGCCGGCCAGAGCGAAGACGGCCTGCTCGGACTGGCCTCGCCTCAGCATGGCGACCCCGGCAACCGTCCCCACGGCGATCAGCCCGGCGAGCACGATCAACGGACCAAAGAGAGGGCCCGAGAGGATCACAGCGGCGCCGATGAGGGCGAGCGCGAGGCCCACTCCAATCGTCGCCAGCATGGCCACCGAGAGACGGCCGAGGCGAAGCCCTCGGATGTTTTCGCGGCGATCCGCCATCGCAACGATCGCCCAGGCCACCAGCAGCGCGCACGAGGGAAACGCTGGCAAATAGTAGTGAATCAGCTTCGTTCGGAAGCACTCCAGCAGGATCATCGGACCGGCGATCCAGCCGAGCAGATAGGCGAGAGTTGGGTCGGACCTCCGACGGGCCCAGGCGGCCGCGATCCCGACCGGCAGGAGTGCCGACCACGGATAGAAGACCACCGCCGAGACCGTCGCATAATAACCGGGGAATCCGCCATGAGTCTCGACGTCCTGCGAGACCCGACGGAGGATCTGGTCGCCGACAGCGAAACGGAGGAACTCGCCGCGCGAGGCGATCGTCGCCGCAGCGAACCAGGGTAACGTCAGCAGGACGAAGCTGACGAGGCCCCATTTCAGATGCATCCGCCGGAACGACGGCCAGGTCCACCCCCACCACCTCGCCAACATCGCCGAGACCCCGATGAACGCCAGGCCGACCGGCCCCTTGGTGAGGAACGCCAGGTTGAGCCCCGTCCAGAAGAACGCGGCAGCCATCGGCGATTCGCGATGACTCAGCACCCAGAGCGCCGCCTGACAGCCCAGCAGCCAGAGCGCCAGCGTGGCGTCGGTGGTCGCGAGTTTGGACTCGGCCGCGACGATTGGGGCCGTCGCGTAGGCGAGCGCGGCGAGCGTCCCCCCCCGGGCGCCGAACATCCGGCGCCCGAGCCACCAGACCCCCAGCACGGCCGAGGCCCCGGCCGTCGCGGAGACCAGTCGTGCGGCGAACGGGTTGTCGCCAGCCATCGCCGTCATGAGGCCAATCAGCCAGTAGATCAGAATGGGCTTGTGATAGCGGGGCTCGCCGTTGAAGCTCGGGAGCAACCAGTCACCGGATTGCCGCATTTCGCGGACGGCGACCGCGTACCGGGGCTCATCGCGGTCCCAGAGACCGGTCCGATCGTTACCGGCCAGGTTGATCGACAGGGCAATCACAAGGATCGCGATCGGCTCGGCCCAGATCCATCGATTCGTCCGCAATGGCGATGGAGGCACAACTCCCTCCTGGAGAGACGAGACGTCCCGACGTCGCTTCCTACCGGCGTCTGCCGAGAGGATAATGGAAGTTCGACGATTCGAGGAGAGGAATTTGAACGCCCGAGGGACACGCCCAGGATGAACGAACACCGGACGGAGGCCGCCTGCCTCCTTCAAGATGGAGCCCTTTATCGGAGCCGGATTGGTCTCGAACCCACCGACCGCGAGGGTGATCTGATCTTCGCCGGCTTCAAGGCCGGCGCCTTTTCTCTCTACTTCGGCGATGCTCCCATCTACCACTTCGACCTGGAAGGAAGGTGGCAGCGCGCGTACCTCGACGGCCTGCACTACCTCAAGGGACTCGACGGTACGGTCCACGCGATCGACCGGGTTCGCGAGGGTCCAAACCTCATGCTCCACCGGCGAAAACTAGCCTTCGGCGAGGCGGCCGACCTCGATGCCCAGATCCGATCGTTGGCGCTCGACCTCGATGGCCAATTGGACTCCACGAGACTCCACGGGACTTTTCCACCCGTCGAAAAGGCCATTCCACTCTCGTTTTCCAGGCTCCACGACTTTCTCGAGTCCATTAGTCGCTGGGACGCCGATGCCTGGTTCCGCCATCGCGAGCAGTACACCGCCGTCTACGGTCCGTTGCCCTTCCTGCCACCCGACTCTCCAGGCGCGGTCGCCGTTCAGGCAACCCTCGGCCACGCCGACGGCCATACATTCGCACTTGCAAAATCGGAAGAGTTCTACAAACGTACTCATGAAGAATTCGCCCAGCACGTCCGAGACGTCGCGCAGCTCTGGGGACGTCGACTCGCTCAGGCCCGGTCCGTCTTCCTCGCCGGAGACGACGTCCTGCATCAGCCAGCCTCGACCGTCGAAGCCTATCTCGAGGCCATCGCCTCAAACCTCCCCAGCAGCCGCGATGCCTTTGACAACGAGATCCGAATCGAGGAAGCCTTCACCTTCCTCGACGACTTCGATGGAATCGATCACGGTGTCGACGACTGGCGATGCCTCGCCGATCGCGGTCTGCTTCGCGTCAATCTAGGAGTCGAATCGGGCGACCCCGATATCCGTGAAATCTACAGGAAATCATGGAAGGAATCTTCCTTGAGAGAGATCGTCTCGCGGATGAAGGCAGCCGGGATCGGTGCGAGCGTGTTGACGCTGGTCGGCGCGGGTGGGCCCGATCGCGCGGAGTCGCACGTGGAGCAGACGGCCCGACTGGTCGAGTCGCTCGATCTCGGCCGGGGAGATTTTGTCTTCCTGCTCGATGAGGCGGAGATCCGCGATCCGGGGGCGGCTCACCCGGGGTTCCGCTGACTCGCCCTGCTGGCAGGGGGTGAGCCTCAGCGACCGGCTCCGGTTCGACACGGCTGTGTCGCCCGATCCTGCAGCAGGGTTGGCACCCGGGGAGGCGAGGCAAGCGCCAGTTT
>DAIDJI010000191.1 GCA_027451455.1 Planctomycetales bacterium
TCTCGCATTCCGACGATCTGCTGGCGATCTGGATCCGCGATGCAAACGGTCGAGAGGTGGCGGCGAGCGGGCCCCGGGCGTTGATCGAGGAACTGGAGTCGGCATCTCGACCGGCCGCGGAGGGCGAGGAATCCGGATGGATGGCCGTCCCGCCGCGTCGGATCGTCGGCGGCGGATACGCGGCGGTCTTCTGCGTGGAGGTGCGATCGCGCGACAACCGGCGGCTGGGCACGGTCTTCATGGCGCCGGACCTCGCGCCGGTGATGTCGTACCTGGGCGATCCTCGCGACCTGGGAGAAACGGGCGAGGTGGTGGTCGGCTGGCGTCAGGGCGATCGGATCCTGCTCCCGATCCCGCCGCGCGCGGATCCGACGCTGACCGAGGTTCCGGTCTCCTCGTTCCCTGCACTGGCGGCGGCGATTACCGGGAACTTCGATGCGAGGCGGACGGTCGACTATCGGGGTCGCGACGTCCTGGTCGCGTATCGTCCGCTGGGGATGGGGTTCCCGGAGTGGGGGCTGATCGCCAAGCTCGATACCGAGGAAGCCTATGCACCGGTCTTCCGGCTCCGTCGTCTGCTTCTGGTGATGGGAGGTGGGCTGCTCTTTCTGGGCCTGGGCGCCTCGAACGCGATCGCGCGTCGGTTTGCCCGTCCGATCCGCCGGCTGGCCCGGTCGGCGGTTGCGGTGGCCTCGGGCGACCTCTCAGCGCGTGCTGAGGTCAACTCGGCCGACGAGCTTGGCGAGATGGGCGCGGCATTCAATCGGATGACCGAGCAGCTTGGGCGGTCGCGTGCCGAGCTGGAGCGCAGGATCGACGAGCGAACCGATGCGCTGGCCCGATCGGAGCGAGCCCTCCGCGAGCAGACCCACATCTTGCAGTCGGTCGTCGATTGCCTGGGCGATGGCGTGGTCGTCGCGGATTCGGAGGGGCGGTTTGTGCTGTTCAACCCGGCGGCTCGTCGGATTCTGGGCAACGACCCGATGGTGGTGGACCCCTCGGAGTGGTCGCGGAAGTACGAAGTCTATCGGCCCGATCGATCGGCGATTTATCCGTCGGAAGACCTCCCGCTGAGCCGGGCGATGCGGGGTGAGTCGGTCGATCAGGTCGAGCTCTTCGTCGCCTATCCGAGCCTGGAAGATGGAACCTACATCCTCGTCACCGGCCGGCCGCTCGTCGACGAGCGGGGCGCGATTGCTGGCGGGGTGGTTGTCTTCCATGACACGACGCGTCGGAAGAAGTCGGAGAGCCGCCTGGCGGTGCAGTACGAGACGACGCGGGTGCTCGCCGAGTCGGAATCGCTCCAGCAGGCGGGTCCGAAGATTCTTGAGGCGATTGGGGGCCGGCTCGACTGGGACCTCGGCGTGCTCTGGCGGGTGGACCGGCGTGCGGACCGGCTCCGGTGCGCAGCAGCCTGGAGTCGGCCGGGTGGGGATTTCACCCGGTTCGTGATGATCGCCTGGGGCGTCGAGTTGTTGCGCGGCCAGCACCTTCCGGGTCGGGTCTGGGCGACCGGCGAGCCGGAATGGGTTCCGGACGTCGCTCAGGTCGCCGAGCCGCTGCGCAACCCGGCGGCCGAGGCGCTCGGGCTGCACGCCGGCTTCGCGGTCCCGATCCGGCTCCAGGGCGATTGCCTGGGCGTGATCGGCTTTTTCAGCCGGGAGGCCCGACCGATCGACCCGGCCACCCTCGCCATGACCGCCAGCCTCGGCAGCCAGATCGGCCAGTTTCTGGAGCGTCAGCAGATGCGGGGGCGGGTCGCGCAGTCGGAGAAGCTGGCCTCACTGGGGATGCTTTCCGCCGGCGTGGCGCACGAGATCAACAATCCGCTGGCCTACATCGCCAACAACCTCGCCGTGCTCGACCGCGACGCCCGATCGCTGATCGACCTGCTTGCGATCTACGAAGAAGGCCGCGGCGAGCTGACCAGCGCCCGTCCCGACCTCGCGAATCGCATCGACGAGATGGCCGATGAGATCGGGCTGGACTACGTCCGCGAGAACCTCGGCCGGCTGCTTCAGAGCACCCGGCAGGGCGTCAAACGGGTGGCCGACATCGTCCACAACCTCCGCGGCTTCGCCCGACTCGACCGCGCCGAGGACAACCGGGCGGATGTTCACGAGGCCATCCGATCGGCGCTGGAGATGATCCGGGGCCGACTCGATCGCCGCGGGATCGCGGTCGATGAGCGACTGTGCCCGGTCCCGATGGTTACCGGATCGCCTGCGCAGCTCAACCAGGTCTTCCTGAACCTGCTGGTGAACGCCTCTCAGGCGATCGAGCAGACCCACCGGATCGACGGTCGGATCACGATCACGGCGGCGTCGGCGAACGGCGAGGTGGTGGTCGAGGTCGCCGACAACGGCTGCGGCATCCCCGACGATGTCTTGCCGCACATCTTCGATCCGTTCTTCACGACGAAGCCGGTCGGCGAGGGGACGGGCCTCGGCCTGAGCATCACGCACGGGATGGTTCACGACCAGGGCGGCCGGCTGGAAGTGGACAGCACACTCGGCGAGGGGACGCGGTTCCGCGTCGTCCTGGCGGTGGCTCCGTTTCGTTCTTGAGTACCCGATCCACGCGCCCGGTGGGGATCTCCAACCGATCGTCTTGCAAGAACTTCTCCGAGACGTCGCGTCGGCCTCGTCCATCTCAAGAGTCATGCAAGGGCGGGCCGAATCGGTTGCCGTTTTTTCGGAGGACGGCCGGTCGGGTCGCGGTCCCAGGTAGATCCTTCGGCCTCGGACGGCTATCGTGGACCTTCCAAATAATGAGGGAAGTCGGGCGGCTTGAAGCACTTGAGAAGTCGCCGACCCGGCCAGTCATCGGAGAAGGAGCCGTCATGGATCGGATGCGAGAAAAACCCCGAGGGGCTCGTCCCATCGGGATGATCGGGATGCTGGCGCTGACGATGGCCGTCGTTGCGACGATGCCGGCGCGTGGAGAGGAGCCCGCGGGCTCGCTCGCTCGATACGTGCCGGGCCACGATCGGCTCGGCTTTTACTTTGAGTTCGACGGGCTCGACGCCCACCGCGCCGCCTGGGAGGGCTCGGCCGCTTACAAGCTCCTCACCCAGACGAAGCTCGGTCCGCTTCTGGAAAAACTCGCGACCCAGGCCCTTGAGGACGGGCAGGGGTCGGCGTCTGTGAACGAGCGGGTCAAGCCGGCCGAGCGGCTCGGGATCGCCGAGAAGATCATGCGGCAGGGCTTCGTTTACGGACTCTGGGACGCCCGCGTCGACAAGAAAAATCCCCCGTATGTCATCGCGCTCCGCGGGATCGCGACGCCCGATATCCTCCGCCTGATCGAGAAGGACTCGAAGCCGAAAGGCGAGGCGCCGTCGATCGCCGGACGGACGCTCCACAGCCTCGATCAAGCGACCGTCTGGTGGGTCGAGAAGCAGGATTTCCTCATCAGCACCCGGCCCGCCGAGGTCATCGCGACCATCGACGGCCAGACCCCGAACGCCGACAATCACCCGATTCGGACCACCCTCCGCAAGCCGGCCGACGGCCTTGAGCCGCTCGCGATCGGGTTCGCCGACGTCGCCGCGCTGCCGCCGATGCCGCCGCAGGCCGCCCAGGTCGGACTCGACGGCGTCAAGCGGATCGAGATGAAATGGGGAATCCAGGACGATGCGGCGCTCGCCGTGATCTCCGTGGTCGCCCCGAGCCCGAGGCGAGGGGTCCTCACCCTGCTCGATCAGCCGACCTTCAGTGTCGACACGCTCCCGCCGCTACCGGCCGGGCTCCGCGGCTTCGGCGTGCTCTCGATCGACTTCGACACGCTGTATGGCCGGATCGTCGAGGTGGCGCGGAAGGCCGGCCCAACCGGCGGACAGGGCTTCACCCGGCTCGAACAGGCACTTCGTCAGCGGTTTCAGATCGATTTGCGCAACGACCTGTTGAAACCGATCGGGCCGAAGTTCGCGGTTTACACTCAGTCTCCTCCGCCGTCCCCAGGGGCGATCCTGACCGCCCTCGTCGGCCAGGTCGCCGGTCTGACCGTCGCCATGCAGGCCCGCGACGAGGCCCTCGCGCCGAAGCTCGATACGATCGTCGACGCGATCAACATCATCATCCGATCGCAGCAGGAGGCCGCCCAGCGCAGGGCGGGTGCCAATCTCGACGCCGCGACGCCGCCGATCGAGTTTCGCAAGCAGGCCGGGTCGATGCAGCCGATGTACGTCCTCAACCTCCCGACCGGCACGGTTCCTCCGGCGGTGAAGATGCTGATCCGGCCGACGCTGAAGCTGGGCAAGAATCAGCTTGTCCTGGGCGCCAGCACGGCCGCGGCGAACCGGTCGTTCAACATCGCGACACTCCCCGCCGATCAACTCTGGAAGCCGACCGAGAAGTTCGAGCCGATGGCCCGCCGGCTTCCCCGCGAGATGATCTTCCTGACCATCAACGACTCGCGCGACACGCTCCCCGCGCTGGTCGAGAGCCTGCCGGCCCTGATCCCGCAGTTGAACGCCAGGCTCCAGGGCCAGGCGAACGTCCAGCCGGCGAAACCGGGCCCGTTTCACGTCGAGGCGGACGATGTCCCGAAATCCGACGAGCTGAAGGCGCTGCTGTTCCCCGCCTCGCTGGCGATCACCTCCGAAAGCGAGGGATTCCGGATCGTCTCGCGCGAGCCGATTCCGAGTCTCTCGTCGCCGGCCACGACGGGCGTCCTGGTCGCGATGCTGCTCCCGGCGGTCCAGGCGGCGCGCGAGGCAGCGCGTCGGTCCGTCTGCACCAACAACCTCAAGCAGATCGGCCTGGCGATGCACAACTACCACGACGCCAACGGCCATTTCCCGGGCACGATCCTCAGCAAGGACGGCAAGCGCCTTCTGAGCTGGCGGGTCGCGATCCTGCCCTACATCGATCAAAAGTCGCTTTATGAAAAGTTCAAGCGGGATGAACCCTGGGACAGCCCCCACAACAAGGCGCTGCTGGATCAGATGCCGACAACCTTTGCCTGCCCGGGCCGGCCTTCTCGGCCCGGAATGACGTCGTATCGCGGCTTCCGCGGCGACGGGGCGTTCTTCCAGGACGGGAACGATTCGAAGCTCGACAACATCACCGACGGGACCGCGAACACGATCATGGTCGTTGAGGGGCGAGAGGACGTTCCCTGGACCAGCCCTGATTCCGACCTGCCGTTTGAGCTAAAGGCGGCCCCTTCGCTCTTCGGCGCAGGCTCACCGCATCCCGGGGGCTTCAATGCCCTCTTCGCTGATGGCTCGGTCCGCTTCCTGAAGACGACGATCTCGCCGGAGGTTTTCCGGGCGCTCATCACCCGGTCGGCCCGCGACGTGGTCGGCTTCTGACGCGATCCGAAGCCCGATGATTCGCCCCGGCCTTGCTTGCGTCCGCGGCCGGGGCCTGTCCCCATGCGCTCGACCCTTTTGCCACCGCGAAGCGCACCAGCATCGGTTCGCCTGAGAAACGGGGACCGGCACCTCCGCTACGGTACGGAGCCAGTCCCCGATTTCTTCGGTGCGGTCCGAGAAGGAAACGGCCCTGCGCGGGGTCAGGGCCTGGTGCGGATCACGATCCCCTCTCGGCCGATGGTACGAGGGGATCTCTGCGCGACCTCGGCGGCGAGCTGCCCGCCCTCGACCATCAGCCGGTCCTCGTACATCTGCTCGAGGATTAGGCTGCCGATCGTGGCGACCTCCTCGCCGGGCTTCAGCTCGCGGTGGCCCTCGGTCGGCTCGGCGACGATCACAAGGTCGTTGCTTTCCTTGAAGACCGTGATCGGCCGTCGTTCGAAGGTCGCCGTCTTTCCGGGGCGTCGAATGAAGACAAAGTCCATCCGATCGACCGAGACCATCGCCGATCGCGGGATCACGGTCCGGCCGTCCCTCGGCGGGACGTAGACCTCGACCTTCACGAACGCCCCCGCCTTGTACCGGTTGTTTGGGTTGGGGATGGTCGTCCGGAACTTGGCGGCTCGAGTGTCGGGGTCGATCGCCTTGTCGATGTAGGCGATCGTGCTGGGAATCTCGTTACCGGCGTCGGCAAACGGGAAGATCACCTTGACCTTCTGGCCGAGGGTGACCTTGTCGGCATCCAGCTCGCTCACCCCGCCGCGGACCCAGAGGTGGTCCAGCGGTGCGATTGTCAGCAGGGGGTTGGGGTCCTGGGCGTTGTAGTAGTTCCCCTGGACGACGTCTCGCTTGACGACCACGCCGTCGGCCCGGGCCCGCACGGTCATCCGGGCCTTCTCCTGACCGTCCTCCTCGCGGGCCGCCTCGATCTCCTGCTCAGTCAGGCCGTAGACGAGCAGCTTGTCGCGGGCCAGCTTCTTCTTGAGCTTGCTCTGCTGTTCGTCGTTCTCGGCCTCGATCAGGTCCTTCTTGGCAATGGCGTCGCTCGCGGCCAGGGGCCTCTTGTAGTCGAGCACCTTCTTGTCGCGGTTGTACTGGCTGATGGCCAGCTCGTAATCGCTCTTGGCCGCCGCGAGGTCGATGCTGTAGAGCTTCAGCAGGTCCTGCCCCTTCTTCACGACGGCGCCCAGGTCGATCAGCACCTCGTCAACCCGGCTGTCGAACTGAAGCCGGACCGTGGTGACGGTCGCCGGGTCGTAGTCGGTCGTCCCGAAAAGAGAGAGGACCGTCGGGTCGGCCTGGCCGAGGACCGGCTTCATCTGAAGGCCAATCGCCCGAATCTCCGGCTCGGTCAGGGCGACCGTCTTGTCCCACGTGCCCGACGACTTCTTTTGTTCCATCCACGACTTGTCCGGCGGCGGCTCGGCGTGCGAGGCCGTCGCCTTCTCGATCTCGTGCCAGACCTTGATGACCTGGGCGCGAGTCTTGGGGCTCAGCGTTGTCACGGCGGCGCCGGCGCCGATCAGGACGACCGCCGCGAACATCTTCCAGTGGGTCTTCATGGCCTGCGGTCTCCGGAACCTTTCCCCGCTTGTGGCGGACGCTCAATCAATCGCGGTCGTGCCCGTGGTGGTGATCGTGGCCGTGGTGATCGTGGCCGTGCGCTCCGGCTTCGAGGATCTGCCGAGAGGCCGGCGACGGCTTGAGGAACCGGTCTGTGTAGTGCGAGCCGAGGATCAGGTCGGTCTGGCACTGTTCGTGGCCGGCCGGGGCCGGGAAGAACGAGTAGAGGACCGGCATCAGGTAGCGGGTCAGGAAGAGCGTCACCAGCATCCCGCCGACCACGACGATCGCCAGCGGTCTCTGAGCCTGAGAGCCGATCGAGGTGGCGACGGCCGCCGGCAGAAGTCCGAGCGCTGCGGTGAGCGAGGTCATGACGACCGGCCGGACCCGCAGTTCGGCCCCACGCAGCAGGGATTCCTTCACCGGAAGGCCCGCCGCCCTCATCTGGTTGAAGTACGAGATCAGCAGAACGCCGTCCTGCACCGCGACGCCGAAGATGGAGATGAACCCGACCGCCGCCGAGATCGAGAAGGGCGTTCCGGTCAGTTTCAGCGCCCAGATGCCCCCCATCGTGGCCGCGACCACGTTGGACATCACCAGCAGCGCGTCCTTCATCGAGTTGAACGCCGTGTAGAGCAGGATCAGGATCAGCCCGATCGAGAGCGGGACGATGTACATCAGCCGCTCGTTGGCCTGCTGCATCTGCGCAAACTCGCCGGCCCAGTCCACGTTGTAGCCTTTCGGCAGCAAGGCGCCGTCCTTCGGATCCTCCACCCTGTCTCGAGCATCGTGGATCGTCGAGGCCAGGTCTCGGCCCTCAACACTGAACTTGATCGGGATGTACCGGCGGTTGTTCTCCCGGTAGATGTACGTCGCGCCCGGCTTGTGCGGCGAGATGTCGGCCAGTTGCTTGAGCGGAATCCGGGCTCCCGGCTTGCCGTCCTGGCTCGTCGGCGCCTGGACCGGAATCCGGCCGATGATCTCCGGATCGTCGCGCTGCGCGACCGGGAGCCGCAGGACGATGTCGAACCGCTTCTCCCCCTCGACCATCTGTGTGAACGCACCACCGCCGATCGCCACCTGCACCACCGCCTCGACGTCGGCCACGTTGATCCCGTACCGGGCGCACTTGTGGCGGTCGATCCGGATCTCCAGGTTCGGCTGCCCGAGGATGTGGAACAACCCCGCGTTGGAGATCCCACGAACGCCGTTCAGAATGTTCAGCACCCGCTGACCATATCGCTCCAGGGTCTCCAGGTCGCTGCCGAAAAGCTTGATCGAGTTGGCTCCCTTCACGCCTGAGAGCGCTTCCTCGACGTTGTCGCGGATCAGCTGCGAGAAGTTGAAGTTGACCGACGGGAACTTCTCAAACTTCTCCATCAGCTCCTTCTGGATCTGCTCGCGTGTGATGGGCCGGCGCCAGATCTCGTGGCCGAGGAGCATCACGGGCTCGGTCCGCCACTGCTCCATCGGAATCAGCGGCGCGTTGAGCTCGATGTTGAAGTAGCTGGTCACGTCAGTGCCGTCGTCGGGGCGGCCGACCTGCGACATCACGCCCCGGATCTCCGGGACCGAGGCGATGACCTCGCGCAGCTTCGGCGCGAACCGGGCCGCCTCTTCGAGTGTGACCGTTCGCGGCAGGATCGCCCGGATCCAGAGGTTGCCTTCCTCCAGCGGCGGCATGAACTCGCCGCCGAGGTTCGGGACCAGCGAGCAGGTGAACAGAAACAGCCCGCCCATCCCGGCGAGCAGCGTGTAGCGGTGCCGGAGCAGGCGATCGAGCATCACCAGGTAGCGCAGCTTCATCAGCCGGTCGATG
>DAIDJI010000192.1 GCA_027451455.1 Planctomycetales bacterium
AGAGAGACAGACTCACGGAGAAGCATTCCAAATGTTTGGGATTTTCCCTCTGTGTCTCTGTGGTGGATGACCGCGCCGGCAACGGTCTGCGAGTGCGGATGCTCTACGATTTCCCTCTGTGTCTCTGTGTCTCTGTGGTGGATGACCGGGCCTTCGCGTCGCCCAGGCGGGCGGCTCTCTCGCCGAAGACCGACGGCGACTGTACGATGGCCGGGTCGATCGATCCGAGGGGTCGATCCCCCGACACCCCGCACGAGCCGGCCGAGCGCCGGGATGATCCGATGGGATACCTCGGCCGCCTCCTCGATCGGTTCGCTTACTCCCGCTTCGCCGCCCGGCTCCTGCGCGCCATCCGCGAGGCAAGCGAGCCCGACGACGAATTCCAGTTTCATCCGGGCGAGCAGCGAATCACCCGGATCCGCGACGGCGAACCGGTCGGAGTGATGAACCTCGGGAACATCTACGGAAACTATCGCCAGCTCCCATTCTCGCGTCGCGGCGAGTTCATCCGCGCCTGCGTTCGATCGCTGGCGCTGGCGCATCGCCGCGAGCTTCCCGACGACTTCGAATCGGCCAGCCACGACCTCCGCCCGAGGATCTGGCCACGGGCCGCCGTCGAGCAGGAGCGGCTCCGGGGCAAGCTCGGCGATCAGGGACCCAGCCTGGCCGATCTCCCCCACGAACCGATCGGCGAGCACCTGCTCGCCTGCCTCGCCTACGACTGGCCCGAGTCGGTCCAGTCGATCACCGCCGAGAACCTCGAAGACTGGGGCGTCTCGGTTTACGAGGCCATGGAGGTCGCCCGCCGCAATCTCGAGGAGACCACCACCAGCTACGGGAAAATCGGCGAGAACCTCTACTGCTTCAACTCCGGCGATACCTACGACGCCTCTCGGCTCATCCTGGTCGACCGGATCGCCTCCTTCGAACTGGCCGGCCGGCCCGTCGCCCTGGCACCCACCCGCGACCACCTGCTCATCACCGGCTCGGAGGACGAGGAGGGCCTCTCCATGATGGCCGAGCTCGCCTCGCAGGTGCAGGGCGGCCCCTATTCTCTCGGCGCCGGTGCCCTGATCCTCGAGGAGGGCGAGTGGATCGACTGGATGCCCCCGAACCATTCGGCCGCTTACCCTCGCTTCAAGCGAATGGCCGTCCAGTGGCTCGGCTCGCTCCATGCCGAGCAAAAGCGGCTCCTCGAAGCCGCTCGCTCGCCCGATGACGAGGACGCTCCGTTCGTGGCCACCTTCTCCGCCGTCGAGAAGCCCAGCGGCGAGGTCATCAGCTACTGCGTCTGGGGCGAGGACGTCGACTCGCTCCTCCCGGTCACCGACCGCATCGTCATCATGAAGCACGGAAACGACCGACCCGCCGCCATTGCCGACTGGCACCGAATCGCCCAGCTCGTCGGCGACCTGCTCGAACCGACCGACCACTATCCGCCCCGCTTCCGCGCCCGACGCATCCCCGACAATCCGACCCTCGACGCCATCGGGCGTCAGGAAAACCTGATCGATTAAGCCAAACCAGGTCCTTGACAGGCCTACGCCGCCCGGTTAGCATCCCCTTGTTGTCAACTGTAGATTGAGATGTGTCAGGATGACGCAATCCTGGTTCCTTAGGATATCCAGCAACCTCTCCACTTTCTCATGACCCCCTCCTCTCGGGGGCCACGCAGAACGAGCACTCGTTCCTCTCCATCCTTGCGCTCTTTCCGAAGAGTCCCTTCTGTTCCATGGGGAGCTTCTGCGATGAGACTCCGCACCCGGTCCGGTTTCACGCTGATCGAACTCCTGGTCGTGATCGCGATCATCGCTGTGCTGATCGCTCTGCTCTTACCCGCCGTCCAGGCCGCACGCGAGGCCGCTCGCCGCGCGCAATGCAGCAACAATCTCAAGCAGATGGGTCTGGCCATCCACAATTACAACGACACCTGGTCCCTCTTCCCCCCCGGCGAGGGCGCAGGCGCGATCAGTCCACACATTGCCATGCTCCCCTTCATGGAGCAGGTCTCCATCTACAACTCGATCAATTTCAACCTTCCGAGCCGATGGATCTGGACCGACCCCTCCAGCCTCACCGCAGGCCGAGCCCGAGTTTCTAGCTATATTTGTCCGTCGGAGGTCAATACCGCGAACAACAACGACGGCTACTTCTTTTATGGAACCAACTACGCCTGGAACTCGGGCTCGTGGTGGCCTCGATTCCAGCAGTGGGACGGCGTTTTCGGCCGGACCTACGACGACGACTCCACCGTCCGCCCGTTCAAGCCAACCCAGATCAGCATTGCCTCGATCCTCGACGGAACCAGCAACACCCTCCTCGTCGCCGAGGTCGCTCAGGGCCCCGACGGCAATTCCGGTGCGCCCCGAACGCGAGTCTCCGACTGCTACCACATCGCGGGACTCACCCCCACTGGGCCGGCCACAAACTTGCAGTTGCAGCAGGTCGTCACACAGTGCAATGCCATCAACTGGGTAACCGGCCCGATTCCCTGGGGCGGTGGCTGGCGCTACAAGGGCTACCCCTGGATGGAAGGCAGTATGTGGCGCAACTGGTTCAACACCATCCGGACTCCCAATCAGACCTGCTGCACCATGGACGGGATAAGCTGGTGGTACATCATGAAGCCCGCTTCCAGCTACCACCCGAGCACCGTCAACGCGGCCATGTGCGACGGCAGCGTCCGGGTCGCAAAGGAGTCCGTCAGCCAGATGATCTGGATGGCCCTCGGCACCCGCGCAGGTAGCGAGGTCATCTCATCCGATTCGTACTGAAATCGGACCGCCCGCCCTCGACAACCCTCGTCGCCTCCCCGCCCGCTCTCGCTCGCCGTCACCCGGCCCGACCGGGACGGGCCGGGGCCAGGCTTCCTCATGGGAAAGGAGATGCGTTTCATGCCTCCCATTGATCGACGATTACGTGCGATGATCGCCATGCTCGCCTCGGCTCTGGTGGTCGCCTCGTCCGTGGTCGGCTGCAGCGAGCCGGAACCGCCCCCACTCACCAAGGAAGGCTTCGAGGCCGCCCAGAAGGATCGCGAGGAAATCATCCGGAAAGAATACGGTGAAAGTGCCTTCAACAAGGCCACCAAGCAAGCCCCGAAGGCGTCGCCAAAAGCCCCGTGATCCGCGCCGGGAGGGACTGTTCCGATGGTCGGGGCCTCTCAGGTTGCCCGAGAGGCCGGGCATCCGCTCGGCCTCGGCCGATGGCCGGTGATGGTCGCGGGCCTCCTGCTCGCCGCCTCGGCCGTCCGATGCGGCGAAGGACCGCGCACGTCCGCCTCGCCTGCACCCGCCCTGGCCACTCCCACTCAGCCCGAGACGGGACCCTGGTTCGTCGACCGGGCACACGATTATGGTCTCGACGTCATCACCACCTGCGGCCAACCGGAAAAACGCTCGGTCGTTGAATCGATCGGAACCGGACTGGCCCTCTTCGATGCCGACGGCGACGGCGACCTCGACCTCTTCGTCGCAGCGACCAGCCGGGTTGAGGGCGGATCGATCCGGCCAGCCGGCGGACCCTGGCTCTTCCGCAACGACGGCCCCGGCCGCTGGACCGACATCTCCTCAAAATCCGGCCTGCATCACACCGGATGGTCCCAGGCCGTGGCCCCAGCCGACTACGACGCCGACGGCGACCTCGACCTCTTCATCGCCCAGCTCGGCCCCGATGTCCTCTGGCAGAACCAGGGCGACGGCACCTTCCTCAACGTCACCGCTCGCTCCGGCCTGCACGACTCGTACTGGGGCGTCGGCGCCACCTGGGGCGATGTCGACGGCGACGGCTGGCCCGACCTCTACGTCACCAACTATCTCGAGGCCGACCCGATCCATCCCGCGCCCCCGCTCGACTACCTTCCCGGCTTCCCGGTCTTTCGCGGGCCGACCGCCTTACCGGGTCAGCCTGACCTCCTCTGGAGGAACCGGGGCGACGGCACCTTCGAGGACATCACCTCCTCATCAGGCGTCGCCCGTTCCGACGGAAAGGGGATGGCCGCGCTTCTTGCCGACCTCGACAACGACGGCCGCCTTGACCTCTTCGTCACCAACGACACCCAGAGTAACGACCTCTTCCGAGGACTGGGCAACGGCCGGTTCCAGCAGGTGGCCCACGAGGCCGGAGTCGCGGTCAATCCCATGGGGATCGCCGAGGGAAGCATGGGCATCGACGTGGCCGACGTGGATGGCGACGGCCAGCTCGACCTCGCCTTCAGCAATTTTCGACACGAGGGAACACGACTCTACCGAAACCTGGGAAAACATCTTTACGAAGATATCTCGACCGGCTCATTCGTGGGCGTCAACACCCTCCGATTCGTCGGCTGGGGGCTCGCCCTGGCCGACTTCGACAACGACGGCTGGCCCGACCTCTTCCAGGCCAACGGACATGTCTACCCCGGCGTCCCCGACGCCGACTACGACCAGCCCCTCCTCTTCCTGAGAAACACGAGCGGCGGCCGATTCGAACCCGCCACCGAGTTGTGGGGCCCGAACCTGGATCGGCTCCGATCCGGACGAGGCGCCGCCGTGGGTGACCTCGACAACGACGGCGACCTCGACCTGGTGGTCTCCACAATCGACGGCCCGCTCCGCGTCCTGGTCAACAACGGCCGACGAACCGCGCATGCCGTCCGCATCCGCCTCGTCGGCCAGCACCCCAATCGCGAGGCACTCGGGGCTCGTCTCGAAATCCAGGCAGGCGGGCGAACTCAGATCGGAGTGGTCCGACGCGGCGGCAGCTTCCTTTCCGCCTCCGACGTGACCCTCCACTTCGGCCTCGGCGACGCAAGGTCCATCGACCAGATCACTGTCCGATGGCCTAACGGCCGGTCGCAGGACCATGCCGGCCTCCCCGTCGACGCCCAGCTCACGATCCGAGAGGCCGAAGCGGCGGTGGCTGTCGTCCCGTTCCTCAGACCCATCGTTGAGACGGAAAAACCATGAGCGATCCAACCCCTCCCAACCCTCAGGCTCCCCAGGCCGGACCCTGGCGGCTCGTCCTCAAGCTAACCGCCACTCTGGCGACCCTGGCACTGGGCGCCACGCTCCTCTGGCACCTCAGCGGCCGGCGCCTCTGGTCCGAGTACCAGAAGTGGCAGGTCGAGGTCCGTGCCACCGAGGATTCCGTGCCGATCGGCTATATCGGGGCCAACTATCGTCGCTCCTACAACGACCGCGCCGCCAACTTCCACTTCGAAAAGGACGGAAAGAAACTCCTCTGGGCCGCCGGCGGTGCCGGGCAAACGAAGGAGTTTTACGACGTGACCGAGGCCGACTTCCCCGTCCGGGAAGTCGACGGCGGATTCGGCCGCGACTCCATCCCCGGCATCGACTATCCCATCCTCGAAAAATCCGACGGTGAGCACGCCAGGAACCTGCGCAGCCGACAGAACGTCTTCGGCCTGAACCTCGACGAGGGCCCACGCGCCTACCCCGAGGACCTGCTCAGCAAAATCGAGGTCGTCAACGACCGCGATGGGGACACCCCCTTCGTCGTCGTCTACGATCGCGGACGCGGACGCGCCTATGCCTTCAAACGCCTGGTTTCCGGCCAGGTCCTCAGCTTCGGAACAACCGGCTACTCCCTGCGCAGGGCTCCGCTCCTGTACGACCGCAAGACAAAAAGCCTCTGGCAGATCTTCGAGAACGGCGTCTTTCGTTGCGTGAACGGCCCGCTCAAGGGAACGACCCTATCACCGAACAGGACGGCCGAGCCATTCCAGTGGGACCTCTGGTTCTCGCAAAATCCGATGACCACGGTGCTCGTCGGCAACGACCGCAGCAAGCCCATCCCCGAGGAATAGCGCGATTCCCGAACACCCGGAATCAGGTGAGGTGCCGGGCCAGAACCTCAAGGACGACATCGTGCAGCCGGCCGTTGGTCGCAAGGATGTCCGTGCTCCCGAGCGGGAGATCCGCGCCCCGGCAGGTGGTCACTCGTCCGCCCGCCTCCTCAACGAAGAGCCGCCCGGCGGCAAAGTCCCAGGGCGAAAGCTCCAGCTCGAAGTAGGCGCCGAACATCCCCATGCCGACCATGCAAAGATCCAGGGAAGCCGTGCCAAACCGGCGGATGCCGTGGATCTGTCGACGCTTCAGGTCGCCGATCGCTTCGAGCGTCGCCTCCATCATGGCGCCCCGGTTGTAGTAGAAACCGACACCGACCAGCGACTGGTCGAGGCTCGCGTGGTCGGCGACGCACACCCGATTCCCGTTCTGATAGGCCCCCTGGCCCCGCGCGGCCACATGCCACTCGTCGCGGGCGGGATTGTAGACGATCCCTGACTCGGCCCGCCCCTCGCGGTAATAGGCGATCGAGACGGCGTGATGCGGAATCCGGTGGGCAAAGTTATTCGTCCCGTCGAGCGGGTCGATGATCCAGAGGTGCTCCGCACTCACGTCGCCCCGGTGCGATTCCTCACCGAGGACCTCGTGGCCGGGGTAGGCCCCCCGGATCACCTCGACAATCGCACGCTCGGCCTCGATGTCAGCGTCGGAGACCAGGTTCGCAACGTCCTTGTTGCGAATCTCGAAACCCTCGCGGAAGTACCGGCGTAGAACCTCCCCACCGGCAATGGCGGCCCGCTCGGCTACGGTGAGTTCCGGGGTCTGAATCGGGGCGATCATCGATTCGTCATCTCAGGGTCCGGGGCGGATCGATTCGGCCTGTTATTCTACGCGAATCGCCCGACCGGGACGATCCAGACTGGCCGGGACTCGCGATCGACCTACCATTTCTGATACAAGAGCCTGAATCCCTACCCCCAGGTACCGACGGCACGCTCATGCTCCCCCACGACATCACCCCAATTCTGCGGTCCCTGATCGAAGGGGTTCTCCTGGCGATCTTCTGCGGCATCCTCGCAAGCTGGGGGTGGCTGATCGTTCGCCTGATCGAGCGCCTGCCCTTCCTCCCGCCAGAAGGCATCGTCCAGCGCCGGGCGGCGCCCTGGGGAGCGGGGACGATCCTGCTCGTCATGCTTACCTATTTCGTGGTCAGTTATGAAGCGTTCCTCCAGTACCACGATGCAACCCGACCCGCTCCGCCCCTCGTGAAGGCCCCCGCTGAGCCAGACAGGAAGCCCGCCGAGGTCGCTCCGGCGAAGCCCAACGGACCCGCCCGCGGGCGCCGCTTCCTCGAACTGAGCTACGCCGAGATGCTGGCCATCCAGGGAGCCGTCAACGCCGTTCTGCTGATCCTCCTACCAGGGATCGCCCGCCTGACCTCGGGCACCCGACCCATCGACCTCGGTCTGACCGCCCGAAACGCCCGCCGTCAGCTCGCCGTCGGACTCGTCGCCGTCCTCGTTCTGATGCCCGTCGTCTACACGGTCCAGACAGCCAGCGTCTTCCTGCTCGGCCTCACGCCCGATCAGCAGGAAGAGTTCAAGCACCCCGTCGCGAAAATGCTCCACGCGGAGTTCTCCCCCGGAGTAGCCCTGCTGGCGCTCCTGACAGCCGTCGTGCTCGCACCGGCCTTCGAGGAACTTCTGTTCCGCGGCTTTATCCAGTCCTGGCTGGCGAAGTCCCTCGACCAGATCCTTCGTCCTCGCCCAACCCCGGCGGAAATCGTCGAACTCCCTGATCCCCATCCCGACCACTGGGAGGCGATCGACGACCCCAGCCCGCCAGAGCCGGTTCCCGTCGAGCAGCCGCCAAGATCGAAAACCGCCGCCGGCGCAGCGATCGTCCTCTCCTCGATGATCTTCGCCGGGCTGCACGCCGACCAGTGGCCCGCCCCGATCGCCCTCTTCCTTCTCGCTCTCGGCCTCGGCTACGTCTACGAACGAACGGGTAGCCTCCTCGCCCCAATTTGCATGCACGCCGTATTTAACGGCTTCGCGACCCTGATGCTTTTTCTCGTCGCCCTCTCTCCTCAACCACCCGAGAAACCAGCCGCTCCGACCGTTCTCAAGCCCCTCACGCCGGCAAACCAGGCAAACCAGACAAAGCCTCCCGCCATCCCCTCGGGAGAACCCGTGAAAAAGTGAGACAGCACCCGCTTTTTTCTGGACGCGATGGCCTCCGACTGATAGAGTCCGGATGGTTGTGCTTCATGGAGATGGTCGTGTTGCCGTCCTGGCATCGGATCCATGGCCTTCGTGGAAAGCAATCGCTTGCTTCCGACGAAAGTTAGGCCAGCGGTCGTCCGATGAGATAGGGACCTGGTTCCGACGATCTCACCCCTTCAAGCGGTCGATGCGAGTCGACTCGCTTTTTGAGAAGGAAGCGGCGTCCGGTGGCGGAGATCCTTGACGATCTCTCGATCGGGGCGCAGGCACCGGTGACGGGCCACCACCCGTCATCAGAGGCCCTCATCCCGCCAGGATGGCCGATTTCGGGGGGGATTCGTGTCCCTCCCGACCCAAGGGAATGGTGGAGCGTGAACCTGTTGTTCGGGTCGCGTTTCTACTCGTGGGAGCAGTGTTCGATGAACGAATCGAAGTCCAAGAAGAACGCACCTTTGCACGACGGTTTCGAGTGGGCCGGCGCCGTCGCCCGGGTGCGACGGGGCGTTCGCTCCAGTCGCGCGGGTCGCCGAACCGCGCTGCTGAGCATGCTCACCGCCGCCTACGTCAACTCCAGCCGGGGCGGACGGACCACCGATCGGACCACCAGCGAGCGCTGAGCGTCCGGCCTCGAGATTCCTCGAC
>DAIDJI010000193.1 GCA_027451455.1 Planctomycetales bacterium
AGGACTCCACTCGCCCAGTTCGGTGCGAGACCACGGAGGTTTCCTCCTCCCTCCGTATAGGAACCATGTCGGCGCGGAGATAGCTCCGCCTCGGCGTGGCGATCGCGAGGGCCAGGCACCCGAAGGAGACCGAGCCCATCTCGTCTCGTCACGAGAGGCGTCCATCGTCCAAGTCGCTCCGACTTGCCCTTGTCCTTGATCAGCCGCAAGTCGCTTCCTTCCCCGGTCTCGGACATCGTGTCCTTGCCGAGGTCGGAGCTCGACCGCGGTTTGAGTGGCGGATGGGAACCCGACTCCCCTCCGATCAAGCACAGAGAGCCCCCCGCGGCGGTGCAAGCGGGGGAGACGTAACTGAGACGGTCGCAGCGGGGGGTGTCGCTCGCCACCCCGCGGCTCCCGGGCAGTTCCGTCAAGACTAATATTTCGAACCGGACGGCGTGCGACTTTAGGAGGGGTCGAAGCTGGTCCGCGGCTGGCGAGGGTTCTGAAGGGTGTCAGGTCTGTGAAGCCCATACTCACCAAACGACTTGCGTCGATTGGCGCCGGTCCCAACGGTGAATCGGATTCTCGTCGGGGTACCGCTAAAAAGGAAGGGCCGCCGCCCGGGGAGGGGAGGAATCCTGCCCCGGGCGGGGGGCGGGCGGCTTCAGATTATCCTCTGGTGTCAGCTCATCTCAGAGTGAGGACTTGTCGCCGACCGTCGCGAGGCCCCAGCTTGCTTTTCCGTTTTCCGTGGGTAACAGATTGGTCACCCGGAGGACCGGGGGCTCGATTGCTCCGTCTCATGCACCAGCCTGCTCGTGATTTCTGATCGGGTCTCGTGAAGGTGCCAGCTCCAGCCGGCGATCGTTTCTCCACCCGGGACTGAATGTCATTCCATGTGGGGCGGGAAACCCCTCCTGCAAAGGATCCGCGGTCGTCGGCCCTCTGGGGTTTTGTCTGAGCCGGTCACCGGGTCAGATTCCGAAGACTCGAAACGGAAGTCAGTCCTGCTCCCGCCGGAGGAAGTCGAGGAACCGACGGCGCGGAGGGGACGATGTCCCGGCTCCGGTTGCTGGCGATGGCGTCGAAGCCGCCTCGGCCGGATTCACGGCCGGGGTTGTCGAACTGCCAGCGGTCTGCTTGACGGCATCATCCCGCCGGGGGCCGGTGGCCGTCGCGGTCCCGGTGCTGGGGGCCGGAGCCTCCGGAAGCGGTGGCAGTTCGGCGGCCGGGGCGGAGTTCGCCTTGGCGGTTGAAGGCGCCGAGGGCATTGGGGCTGGGTTCGTATCGTGGTCGCGGCGGAGGAGGCGCAGGCCGGGAAGCCGCTGCCACCACTGCGCATCGCCCGAGGTCCGGTCGATCGCGTCGTCCTTCTTCGGCTTCTCAAGACCGGCGATCGCCTCAAGGTAGGTCGGGCCCGCGACCGGGACCGCGTCGATCACGAGGAGACCCGGCAAGTTCTTCTGCTTGCTGGACTTCTCCAGCAGGCCGACGATTTGCGGATAGGTGGCGCCCAGGTTCGCCACCCGACGGATTACCTCGGCCACCTCGAGCGAGGAGCGAACCTTCACGTCGGATTCGCCCGATGTCGCCGGAACGATCCTGCTCAGTTCGACCACCTCGTCGTTTTCGCTCGCGTTGACCATGACCTCGCCCTGGTCCAGGACGATAGGCGGTAGGAGCTTCTGCCGGCGGCCGAAGACGACGATCTCGCTGCGTCGGGTGCGCGAGACGTGGACCATGGGCGGACCGTCGGAGTCGACCAAATAGAGGGCGAACGGGTCGTCGGGACGGAGCCGGCGCCGGGCAGCGGCGGTGATCTCCATCGCCATCGCGTCGCCGGCTGGTTCGTCGTCCTCTTCGACCTTCGGCGCGTCGAGGACCCCGACGCGGCCGAGGTAGCCGTCGGAGGGGTCAAGCGTTCGCAGGGCGCTGAAGGCACCGTAACGGACGAGTATGTCGGGCTGGTCCATCAGCTTGCGGAGCACGATGTGCGATGCCGACTGGTCGAGAGCCGCCAGGGCCGCCAGGGCATAAGGGCGGAACTCGGGCAGCTTAATGGCCGCCTCGCCGAGCGCTTCGACGCCCGCAGTCTCGTTCAGGTAGGCCAGCGACTCGGCGGAGAAGAACTTGACGCGAGGATCGTTGCTCTCAAGGCCCTTCTTGAGGGCGTCGATCGAGCCGTTGCCAAGGGCTTCGAGCTTCACAGCGGCCGACCCGGCGGTCTTTGGGTCGAGCAGTTCCTTGCCCCACTCGGCCGTGCGTCGGACGCGAAGCTCAGGACCGTCGATCATCGGGATCGACTGCACAACCTTGAAATATCGGGCCTGATTTTCGTGGTAGAGCGCGGGGACATCCAGGACGAGATAGCGCGGGGTCTTGCCAGTCGCCATCCCCTTCTGGTGGCCGTCTCGGGGCTGGTGGAACCGGGCGTTGACGACCGATTCGAGGAGCTTGGCGGTGTAATAGCCCTCGCGGCTCTCCTTGATGACGAGGTGAAAGGGGTTTTCCTTCAAGACGTGCCCGCCGCCGAGAACCCGGCCGATTTTGGGGTCATCGGGCCGGGCGACGCTCCCAATCATCACGGGTCCGCGGGCGATCGCCATTTCCTTGTCTCGGAAGGTCTCACCGTGGCCGCCACGGGCGACCGCGTAAAGTCGGGTGGCGATCAGATGGCCGCCGGCCAGACTCTTTGTCGGGCAGCCTGGCGGAACCTGGACCTGCACGTCAATCGGATCCCGCGGACCGACACCCATTGGGATCACCATCCGCACCATCACAATCGAGAGCTGCGGGCTGGCGAGCAACCGCTCGGCATGCTCGACCCCCGCCTTTGTCATTTCGTCGACGAGTGCCTTCCGGTAGGCCGAGGGCGGCGAGTCGGCGCCGGTGTTCTCCAGCCCCGTGACCAAACCCACTCCCTCGACAATGATCTCGCCGCTGGAAACGACGTAAGCCAGGTCGCCGACGGTCTCCTGGATCTTCGGCGGCCGTTCTTTCTTCCGCTTCGACGACGGCCCGACCGCGGCCGGTGACGGTGCCACGGCCAGCATTACCATCGCGATTGCGAGGAAGAGGGCACCACCGCGCCCGGGGAGCTTTCGCCGCATCGGACCTGCCTCCTTGCGCTGACGTCGGGGAGAACCCCCGGACCCACGCCCGAGAACCGGTGTGGGCCATCTGCAATGCTTCGACCGATCGCGTCCCTGCGTGCCGGCCGACCGTCGGGCTAGCTCCCCGACATCGGGGCGAAACGTAGCCGTTCCCCCGAAAAGGGTCAAGTCGCATTTCTACGCCCTCGCCCCGATTTTCTTGCCAGGACAGCTTTTGCGTTAATTAGGCGATGAAATGTGTCTTCCTTGCCAGATCAGGGATGAGGTCGTCCATAAGGCATGGGGAAGGGCATGGGCGGGGTGACGGGATTGATCGAGGTTGAGCCGCCCGCACCTGGGGTTTTGGGGGGTTCGAAGGAATGGAACGGCCGGTACGTTGGTGTGTCGAGAGCGGGCCGGGTCGAGATCGGGCCGCCGAGGATGACGCCGGAGCGGGCCGCGGCCAGGAGGAGTTCGCGGCGGATCACCGAGCCAACCTTGAGTTTCTCGGTTTCTCCTTCTTCGTGGTCCAGGTCGACCGGCAGCGCGCGGGCCTCGTAATGGGGGAACCGCTGGTGGAGGAGGTCGAGCCAGGCGTCGACGGCTGGGGTGAATTCCCCCTTTTGGACGTTGTAAGACTGGTAGCGGAAGGTACCCAGGGGATCGTCGAGGCGATACCAGACAATGACCACATAATCGGCACTGGCCAGAATGGGATGGGCGGTCCGCGTCGGGCGGGGGCCTCGACCGGCGGCGCCTGGACCGGCATCGAGTTGGGGAAGTGCGGCAAGCGATGTCGCCAGGGTAAGGACGATGGCGGTTTTTCGGTCGATCATGGGGACGCTCCCGCGATTTGCGAGGATGCTCGCCCCATTCTACGGCGATCGGGAAGGGTGACCGCTGGACAGGATCGATCACCGGACGACGGTCGAGCTGCTCACCGGGCTCGAGGCGCCTTCGACGCTTGTGGCGATCTGCGAGTCGGGATCGCTGCTGCTTCGCCAGGCGGTCCGGGTGCGGGTCTGCGGCTCGCTGACCACCACGCGACCGGTCGACTCGCCGCCGACGACGGTCGTGATCCGGTTGGGGACCTCCACTGACGTTGTCCCGCCCTCGATCACCTCGGTCGGCGGGTCGCCGACGTTGCTGTTGACCGACCCCGGAGGCGAAGGAACGACCGGCACGCAGGAGGGGCCGGTGCCGAAGTTAAAGTAGGTGGGGGGTTGCTGGCAGCCGCCCACCACCATTGAGAGCACCAAGAGCGTGGCCGCCCTCGACAACCGCCGGGTGCACGGAGGCAGAGATTGGGCTCGTCTCATGGCAGTTCGGGTCCTCGAGTCGTCCGTGATCGAGTCGGCATGGCGTGCGGACTCTAATCGAAACCCGCAAGCGGGCCAATGCCAGTTCAACGATCGAGGCCGGCGGGCCGGCGTCTCAGCGGCAACGAGAGTTGTGGCGCAGAATCGGCGGGCTCCCCTTATGGACTTTTCCACTGCCACTTCCCTGGCTGCGAAAGCTGACCTGCATCCTCACTTTCCTATGCCCCTACGATACTACATATTGTCAAGGGGCGGGCCCATCGTATAATCCCCACGGTGGTAAGCCAGGTAAACACCGCTTCGCGATCGCGATGAAGACCCTTCGATTCCATCTCCGATTCATCCTGATGCTCGCGGCGGCGACAGCGATGATGCTCTCGCTCTCGGGCAGTGTGTCGGCCTGCTCGATGGGTGGGGATATCCCAGCCTGCTGTGCCGGATCGGACTGCTGCTGCGGTTCCAGCGAATCGAGGCCTGCTGCTGGATTACCTGACCGGAACGAGGTCCAGACCTCCTCGGATCGCTGCGACTGCCGTTCCGATGCGCCTTCCTCGCCGGCCTCGAAACCGCGGTCGGCTGCGCCTGACCATCGCACCGATCACGACCGGGGACGGACCTTCGTCAGGGCGAACTCGCCCCGGATCGTGAGAATCCTTCGACCGCTAGCCTTGCCGAACGAGAGCTCGCCGAGGGCGCCGATCTACCTCTGCACTTCCCGCCTTCTCACCTGAGACCCCCACGCCGCGTTCGATCGTGTTGCGCCGATTCCACGTTCATTGATTCTCGCCGGTCGGGCCTCGTGAGATAGAGGGCCGGTGTGGGGGATAGGATCCATGTCCGCCAATGATCGTTCGACGTCCGCCTCGCGATGGCAGAGGATACGCCTTGTCATCAAGGTGGTCGAATTGCGGCTCCGGTTCATCGCCCTGATGGCGGTGACTGGCTGGGTCTTCGCCAACTGGGAGATGTTCTGGAACCGCTTTGAAAAGTGGAACCGTCCGGCGTCGGCGAACGTTGTGTCGGCGTCCGGGATCGAATTCTACTGCCCGATGCACCCGCAGGTAGTGCAGGGCGAGCCGGGCAGTTGCCCGATCTGTGGGATGCCGCTGGCTCGCCGCAAGAAGGGCGAGCCCGAGCCACTCGGCGAGGGCGCGATCGCCCGCGTCGCCCTGACGCCTGGGCAGGTCGAGCAGGCGGGGATTCGTACGGTGGAGGTCGGATACGCGGCGATCTCCGAGACGATCACGACAGTCGGCGATGTCGGCTTCGACGAGCGACGGCTCGCCACGATCGTCTCGAAGGCGGCCGGGAAGTCCCGGGTTGAGAAACTGCACGCAAACTACACCGGCCAGGAAGTCCGCGCCGGCGACCCGCTGGCCGAGCTCTATAGCCCCGAGTTGCACCAGGCGATCGAGGAACTTCTTACGGCCTTCCGCCGAGCCCGGGCGGAGTCCGGCCGGGCGTCGGCCGCCGCCCTTGAGCTACTCGGCGACCGCCGTGATCTAGTTCGCCTGGCCGCCGAGAAGCTCCGGCGCTGGGGCCTCCAGCAGGCGCAGATTGATGAGATCCTGGCGAAGGGGAAAGGCGACGCGATTATCCCGATCCTCGCTCCGATCGGCGGCACGATCGTCAAGAAAAACGTCGTCGAGGGTCAGGAAGTCCCAGAGGGCTTCTCGATGTTCGAGATCGCCGAACTGAGCCGGGTCTGGATCCGGGGCCGGGTCTACGAACATCAGCTCAGTCGGATCCGCGAGGGGCAGGATGTCGAGGCGACGGTGGAAGCGTTCCCTGGCCAGGCCTTCCGCGGTTCGGTCGCCTTCATCCAGCCGATGCTCGACTCCGAGACGCGGACGGTCGAGGTCCGTTTCGACGTCGAGAACACAGGCCGATCGCTCCGCCCGGGGATGTTCGCCACGATGACGCTGAAATCCCCGGTCTCCAACCGATCCGCCTTCCGCGCCCGGCTGGCTGAATTCCCGAAAAACCACGGCCACGAACTGACCGTCGCCGAGCAGAAGAACTGCCCGGTGACGCGGGCCAAGCTCGGCTCGATGGGCGATCCGATCCCTGTCGAGGTTGCAGGACGGAAAGTCTGGACCTGCTGCGGCGCCTGCCCGCCCAAGCTGAAGGCGAGCCCGGCTTCGTATCTCTCACGCATCGAGCCGCCGCCAGCCGACCAGGTCCTTTCCGTTCCCGAGTCGGCGGTGATCGACACCGGGACGCGGAAGGTCGTTTACGTCGAGGCCGCGCCCGGTGTCTACGAGGGGCGCTCGGTCGTTCTCGGCCCGAGGGTCGTCGACCGGTTTCCGGTCCTCGAAGGGCTCGAGCCGGGCGAGAAGGTCGCGGCTCGGGGCGCGTTCCTGATCGATGCTGAGAGCCGCCTGAACCCCTCGGCCGTCGCGGCCTCGCACGGCCCCCACGGGGGAGATACCCATGATCGAATCGATCATTGAATGGTCGATCCGCAATCGATACATGGTCATACTGGCCGCGATTGCGATGGCCATGGCCGGCGTGCGCGCGATGCGGACGATGCCCGTCGACGCGATCCCCGACCTTTCCGAGAACCAGGTGATCGTGTTCGCCGACTGGCCGGGGCGTAGCCCCCAGGAGATTGAGGACCAGGTCACCTATCCGTTGACGTCGAGGCTCCAGGGGCTGGCCGGGGTGAAGGTGGTCCGATCGTCGAGCGAGTTCAACTTCGCGATGGCGACGATCATCTTCGACGAAGCAACCGACTACTATTTCGCCCGCGAGCGAGTCCTGGAAAAGCTCGCCACGATTGCGCCTGAGATGCCCCGCGGTGTGACGCCCTACCTCGCTGCCGATGCCACCGCCGTCGGACAGATCTTCTGGTACACCGTCGAGGGAGAGGGAAAAACTCTCGACGAGCTGCGGTCGATTCAGGACTGGTACGTTCGCTACCAGCTCAACAGCGTTCCGGGAGTGGCCGAGGTTGCCTCCGTCGGCGGAACACCTCGCGAGTACCAGATCGATCTCGACCCGAACAAACTGCGCGCCTATGGGATCGCCCTGGGCGAGGTCGACGCGGCGGTGGCGAGGTCGAACTCGTCCGTGGGCGGTCGGGTGATCCACCGAGGAAATGCCGAGTACCTGATCCGGTCGGTCGGGTGGATCGCAAGCCTTGACGACATCCGCGAGACCGTCGTCTCTCGGCGGAAAGACGGGACGCCGATCCGTGTGGGAGACCTGGGCGCGGTCCAGTTCGGCCCGGCTTTCCGGCGAAGTGTCCTGGAGAAGGACGGCCGCGAGGTCGTCGGCGGGGTCGTCCTGATGCGGTACGGTGAGAACCCACTGGAAGTCACGCGGCGGATCAAGCAGAAGCTTACGATCCTCCGCGCGGGATTGCCGGAGGGCGTCCGGATCGTCCCGTTCTACGACCGCACCCCGCTGATCCACGGCGCGATCGAGACCGTCAGCAGAACTGTCCGCGAGGAGTTGATCGTCTGCACGATCGCGATTCTGCTGGTCATGGGGCACCTCGGTAATGCCTTTGTCGTGGCGGTGACGCTCCCGATGGCGATCCTCGCCAGCTTCCTGATGATGCGGGCGTTCGGCGTCTCGTCGAACATCATGAGCCTGGCGGGAATCTCAATCTCGGTCGGGATCCTGATCGATCAGGCAGTCGTGATGGGTGAGAACTCCGCGCACCGCCTCACGCGACACTTCGGCCGCGAACGTATCCACGGGGATACCACCGAGATCATCGTGAAGGCGTGCCGGACCGTCGGCCGCCCAATCTTCTTCTCTGTGGTCATCACGATTCTCTCGTTCCTTCCCGTCTTCGCGCTCTCGGGCCGCGAGGGGAAGATGTTTCACCCGCTCGCCTGGAGCAAGACGTTTGCCCTCGTCGGCGTCGCGGTCCTCTCGATCACGCTGGTGCCGGCGCTGATTCCCATCTTCCTCCGCGGCCGAATCAAATCCGAGGAGGAGAACTGGTTTGTCCGGACGATGATCAACGTCTTCAAGCCGATGCTCGCCTGGCTGCTCGGTCGGACGGCGCTGGTCTGCTGGCTCTTTGCGGTGATCCTCGGGCTGGGATGGGTCTCCGCTTCGAGGCTTGGGCGTGAATTCATGCCCGACCTCGACGAGGGCTCGATCATGGATATGCCCACAACGGTCCCGCGCGCCTCGATCGCCGAGGCCACGCGCGACCTTCGGATCCGCGATGCGATCCTGCGCGGGTTCCCGGAGGTCTGGCAGGTAGTCGGCAAGGCCGGCCGCGCCGAGACGC
>DAIDJI010000194.1 GCA_027451455.1 Planctomycetales bacterium
GTCCAGCGCCCGCTTGCCGAGGCCCAAAACGCCCGCGTCGACGACCGGCTCCGCCTCGGCCAGACGCTCAAGAGCCGGGCCGACCTGCTTCGCCTGGATGGCCGATCGCTCGACGCGAAGGCGGCCTATGATCGGGCCGTCGAGACGCTCGAAGCCGCGCTGAAGGCGTCGCCGGCCGACCCGGTCGTCCGCAACGAGCTCGCTCTGGCGACCGATGATCGCGGCTGGATCAGGTTCGACCTCGGCGACCTGGACGGCTCGGAAAAGGACTACCGGCGCGCCATCGGCCTGCTGGAAAAGCTTGTCGCCGAGTTCCCGACGGTCGCCCGCCACCGGGAGATCCTGGCGAAGTCGTACAACAGCCTGGGCGTGCTGGAGGAGCAGACCGGCCGTCTCGCCGACGCCGAGGCCCACTATCGACGCGAGCTGCCGATGGTCGAACGGCTCGCCCAGGACTATCCCGGCCGCCCCGAGCACCGTCGCGAGGTCGCCCGAACACTCTACAACCTCGGCAACGTCCTCTCGCGCAAGCATGACCCCGACGCGAAGTCGACCCTCACCCGAGCCGTCGAGGTCAACGCGGCCGTCGCCGCCGAGACGCCCGACGACGTCCCGATCCGGTTCTCGCTCGCGAAGGCCCACCAGTGCCTCAGCGACGTCCAGTTCCAGCAGGGCGAACTCCCGGCCGCCGTCGCCTCGATCGACCGGGCCCGCACGATCACCGAGAAGCTGGTGAACGATTTCCCCGACCGCCCGAGGTACTCCGACCTCCTCGCAATGGAGCTTTGCGAACTGGGGATGGTCCGATCGGCGCTCGGCAAGCCAGCCGAGGCCCGCGACCTTTTCGATAAGGCCGCGGCGATCTACGAACGCCTGATCGCCGCCGACCCGGCCAACGTCCCGTACCGGGTCGGCCGGGCGCGATGCTTCCAGGGCCGGGGAGCGATCGAGGCCACCGCCGGCCGCGCCGGGACCGCCGAGGAACAGTACCGCAAGGCGCTCGCCGTCCTCGAACCGATCGGCGCCGGCAAGCCCGACGCCTCAACCTCGACGGCGCATCGGCTCCGCGCCACGATTTTGAGCAACCTCGGCGCCCTCGGCCGACCAGGTGCCGTCGAGGCCCTCGAACAATCGATCGCGATCGATCGGGCCCTGCTCCAGGCCGACCCATCCAGCCGGGAGGACCGCCACGCCCTGGCTCTCGCCGAGAATAACCTGGCCGATGCGCTCGTGAACTCAGGAAAGGTGGCCGAGGCGGGTGTCCCAATGGCGGCGGCCGTCGCGACCCTCGACCGCCTGGTGAGTGACGCCCCGCGCGCCGTCGATTATCGGGCCCAGTACGCCGAGATCCTGGATACGCACGCCCACTGGCTCGACCGAACGGGCCGAACGAACGAGGCCGAACTGGCGCTGGAGAAGGCCGTCGAGCAGGACCGCGAGGCGGTCCGGCTGGCCCGGGGCTTCCCACCGTTTCGCCAGCAAATGGGCCGGCACCTCGGCGCCCTGGCCGACGTCGAGGCAAAGCTGGGCGACTACGAAAAAGCCGCCCGGACGGTGCAGGAGATCCCCCGCGCGGTCCCCGAGAAGGATCGTCCGCGAGCCAGCCTCGACGCCGCAAAGCAGATCGCCCGGATCCTCTCCCGATCGGCCGACGACCCGAAACTCGCCCGCGCCGACCGCGATCGTCTCACCCGAAAGAACCTGGGTCGGACGGTGGTTCTGCTCCGCGAGGCGATCGAGGCCCTCCCCGAGCTGGGCGCCTCGATCAAGGACGACCCCGACCTGAAGCCGCTCCGCGACCGTCCCGAGTTCCTGGCGCTCCTCGACGCGATGGTCGACCGCGGCCCGTGATCCTGGAGGCCCGGGCGCGCCCGAAGCACGTCGGGTGAGCTTCGCCATTGAGGTCCGCGGACGACACGGGATCGGAATGAGTGCAACGGTCCGTTATGAAGGCGGCAAAGAAGAAGCTCAAGTCGTCGTCGATCTATCGATAAATGTCAGGTTGGCTCGGCTGGCTCGCCTCTGCCCAGCAGGCGAATCCCCCCGATTGAGCCTGACATCGATCGATAGATCCGGTAGTGGGTCAGGCTTTCCAGCCCGACCTTTTCGAGCGGGTCAGGCTGGAAAGCCTGACCTACTTTCTTGTCGCCGTAATAAGCCGCCCTCCGATCAAGCGGGATGCTTCCAGGGTTCTCCGACCTGGCCTCGCCTAATCCAGCCCGGCGCAGGTGCCGCCGGCGCACTGGGGACGTCCGCAGCCGAACGAGGGAGCGGCATCGCCGGAGACCGGGAGGTCGGCGCGGCCCCGGCCGGTCTGCGCGGCGGCCGGAACGCTCAGGACCTTCGCCACCTCGACCCCGCCACACCTCGGGCATCGCGCGGCGTCGCTGGAGCTTCGGATCAGGGTCTCAAACGTATGATCGCAGGGATCGCAGTGGTATTCGTAGATTGGCATGAAGTGGAGGCTCCTGGGGGCGATTCGCTCCGGGTTTTCACGTATTCTGGAAGTCGCCCGGGGGATTGTCAATGCCGGGCGTTCTCGGGATAAAATCGGGAAAGTCGGAAGGGGAGGGGCCCATGATTGTCCGTCCGAGGCCGATGTCGCGTGAGGAGGTTCGGGGGCTGGACGAGCGGGCCTCGGCCGGGCTGGGCATCCCGACACTCCTCCTGATGGAGAACGCCGGCCGGGGCGCCGCCGGTTGGCTGGCGGAGCTGGTCGGAGTCCTGGCGCCGGACGCCGGCGGCCGGCCGTTCACTCCCCCGCCGCCGCCCCCGGATCCGGGCTTCGCTTATGGACCGCCGCCGCCCCGGGTGCTCGTCCTCTGTGGGCCGGGAAACAACGGAGGCGATGGCGGGGTCGTCGCCCGTCACCTCGACGCCTGGGGGTTTCCGGTCGAGGTCGTCTGGATGGCCCGCGCCGATCAGCTTCGGGGCGATCCCGCGACGCAGTTCCAGATTCTGGCCCGGTCGGGAATCCGGCAGTCGGCCTGGCTCGACGACCATCCCGCCGATCCGTTCGACCCGAGCTCGCTCCGTGACCGAATCGCGAGCGCGGAATGGCTGGTCGACGCCCTGCTCGGAACGGGCCTCTCGCGACCCGTTGAAGGACCGATCCGGGCGGCCATCGAGGCCATCAACGACTCGGGCCGTCCGGTTTTTGCCCTCGACCTCCCCTCGGGTCTCGACGCCGACACCGGAACGCCGATGGGTCTCGCCGTCCGCGCCGAGGCCACCGCGACTTTCGCAGCCGCCAAGCGCGGATTCTCAGCGCCCGGGGCCATGGACTACACAGGGAAGGTCGCCGTGATCGATATCGGCGTGCCCCGCGCTGCCCTGGAGGCGTATCTGGAAACTCGCTAGGGCCGGGAGAATACGTTTTTCCGGTAAAATCCTTTTGTTTGTCGTATCCGGAATTCTTGCCAGCTCCGACCGGGAAATCCGCCCGCCCTCCGCCTGGAAAGCGCCCCGGCCAGGGCGAGCCGTGAGTCCGAGGGATTGAGGCAAACGGAAGGGGCGCCGAGCTCTCAAGGATCAAGCGCAAAACTTCGAGACCTCCCGCCGACTATAAAAGTGGGGACTCCACCGCGCACCATCAGCCCAAGATCACACCGAAAACCAGGCGGAGATCCAGCATCCATGACGGATACTCCAGGCTTGACGCGCCTTCTTGCGTCCACGCAATTACCCTGTCGAGGGATTTCGGCGCCGAAACGCGTCACTTTCGGCGCCGATCGACATTTGTCGAAGTTTGGGTCGCGAAGGCGAAATGGCGCGAACGAAGCCAAACGGGCGGTCGGCGCCCCCCGAAATCGCGCGAACGAAGCCAAACAGGCGGTCGCCGCTCCCAAAATGGCGCGAACGAAGCCACGATGGGAGCGGCTCGATCGATTCTGACGAGACGGGCGATTGTGCCGCGGCCGGGAGAGCGGGCGGTCGTCTCGACGTGAGACTCCGATCGGATGACCTCATGGATAAGGGTCTTCACGACTTGTTAAACAGTCTCTTTCAATGGGCGGTGGGCGGCTGTATGATGAAGGGAGACCCTACCGTTGGCTGCATCCACTGAAGAAGCATCTGAGGCTATCCAAGGGGGTGGCCTTCCCACCCGGCCGGCGGTACCTTCCCGACCACTCATCCAGGCGAGGCTTTGCCCGATCCCTGGGCCGCCGCATGGGCGGCCGGGCGGTCGATCCGAGGCGATGGCCGGGCCCTCCGGCGTCGCGAGGGAGATGGCAGCGATGACACCACGTCGAAGACGAATCGCGGTCCTGGCGGGGATAATTCTGGGAGCCGTCTGGGGCGGGTCCTCGCTCTGGAGCGAGGCCGCCGAACCGAAGGCGAAACCGAATCCGAATCCGGTTCCGGGCCAGAAGGCGAGGTCCGTCGGGTTTGCCCGAGAGGTCCGGCCGATTCTCTCCGACCACTGCTTCACCTGCCACGGGCCCGACCCCAAGGCCCGCAAGGCCGGTCTTCGGCTGGATACCCAGGAGGGTGCCTTCGGCGAGACTGAGAGTGGAGTTCATGCCGTCGTCCCGGGCAAGCCCGCCGAGAGCGAGCTGATCGCCCGGATCGAGAGCAAGGATCCCGACGAGGTCATGCCTCCGAAGAGCCTGCACCGACCGCTGGCCCCCGAACAGGTCGCGGTGCTTCGGCGATGGATCGAGCAGGGAGCTCCCTGGACGCAGCACTGGGCCTACAGGGCCCCGGTCAAGTCGGCGATCCCGGCCGTCAAGTCGGCCTCCTGGCCGGTCAACGAGGTCGACCGCTTCATCCTAGAACGGCTCGAAGACGAGGGGCTCAGGCCCGAGCCCGAGGCGGGCAAGATCGAGCTGATCCGCCGCGTCTCCCTCGACCTGACCGGCCTCCCGCCGACGCCCGAGCAGGTCGACGCCTTCCTCGCCGATAAATCCGATCGCGCCTACGAGCGGGTCGTCGACCGCCTGCTCGACTCGCCCCGCTACGGCGAGCACATGGCCCGATTCTGGCTCGACGCCGCTCGATACGGCGACACCCACGGCCTGCACCTCGACAACTACCGGGAAATCTGGCCCTATCGCGACTGGGTCATCCGGGCCTTCAACGACAACAAGCCCTTCGACCGCTTCGTCATCGAGCAGCTTGCCGGCGACCTCTTGCCGAACCCGACCCTCGACCAGCTCGTCGCCACCGGCTTCAACCGCTGCCACATCTCCACCAGCGAGGGCGGCTCCATTGAGGAAGAGGTCTACGTCCGCAACGTCGTCGATCAGATCGACACCAACGGCACCATCTTCCTCGGCATGACGATCGGATGCTCCCGATGCCACGATCACAAGTATGATCCGGTTCGGATGAAGGACTACTACCAGCTCTTCTCCTTCTTCAACAACATCGACGGCCCGGCCCTCGACGGCAACTCGGCCCAGTGGGCGCCCGTGGTTCGCGTTCCGACCGACGAACAGCGAGCGAAGATCCAGGCGGTCGACGCCCGGATCGCCGAGATTCACAGGGAGATCGCCGGTGCGGCGTCCCGGTCGGTGGCCTCGGTCGAGGAGCGGATCGCCCACGCCTCGATCGCCGAGACCCCCTGCGAGACGCCCCGGATCGACTTCCTCTGGATCGACGAGGCCCTTCCGGCAGGAGCCAGGGCGACCGGCAAGCTACCCTGGAACTTCACTCCCGCCTCGGCCGACCGCCCGGTCCACTCCGGCAAGCTCGCCCTGACCGGCAAGGCGAAGGGCATGCAGCAGTTCGTGTTCGAAGGAGCCACGGCCAGGCTCATCGTCGGCAAGGATGATATCCTGTTTGTATACGCGTACATCGATCCGAAGAAGCCGCCAAAGGAGATCATGCTCCAGTGGCACGTCGGCGGCGAGTGGACGCATCGGGCCTACTGGGGCGACAACGTGATCGACTGGGGCAAGGACAACTCTCCCGAGCGCAGGGCGATGGGCCCGCTCCCCGAGCGCGGGAAGTGGGTCCGGCTTGAAGTCCCGGTCGCGAAGCTCGAGATGAAGCCCGGGACCGTGATCGACGGCTGGGCGCTCACCCAGCAGGATGGAGTTGTCCACTGGGACGCCGCTGGAATCGTCACGAAGGGGCCGCAGGACGGCCGCCTCTTCGACTCGTTTACCGCCTGGGCTGCCGCTCACCGAGAGGCGGGCGCGGCCTCGGGCCTCCCCGAGAACCTCAAGACGATCCTGGCGAGTCCTCGCGAGAAGTGGTCCAGGGATCAGATCCACAACCTGGCCGCCTACTTCGCCGAGCACGCCGACGCCTCGACCGCTCGGGCGATCGCCCCGTTCCGGGAGAAGCTGGCCGCGGCCGAGAACGATCGCAAGGCGATCGAGGCCCAGGCACCGACAACCCTGGTCTTCCGCGAGCGATCAGGCGACCCGAAGCCTGCGTATCTTTTGAAGCGAGGCGAGTACGACCAGCGGGGCGAGAAGGTCGGGCGATCGCTCCCCGCGTTCCTCCCGCCGATGCCGCCCGGCGAGCCGGCCAACCGGCTCGGACTGGCACACTGGCTGGTCGCGCCGAACCACCCGCTCACGGCCCGGGTCGCGGTGAATCGGTTCTGGCTCCAGCTCTTCGGCAACGGGATCGTCAAGACGGCCGAGGACTTCGGCTCGCAGGGCGAGCCGCCGACTCACCCCGAACTGCTCGACTGGCTCGCCGTGCAGTTCCGCGAGGATGGCTGGGACGTCAAGCGGACGATGAAACGATTGGTGATGTCGGCAACCTATCGGCAGTCGTCGCGCGTTGCGCCCGAGAAGCTGGCGAAGGACCCCGAGAACCGACTCCTGGCCCGAGGCCCGAGGTATCGCCTCGAGGCCGAAACGATCCGGGACCAGGCCCTCTTTGTCGCCGGACTGCTCTCCGAGCGGCTCGGCGGGCCGAGCGTCAAGCCGCCGCAACCGTCGGGGCTCTGGGAGGCGGTCGGCTACACCCGAAGCAACACCGCGAACTTCTCCCCCGACCACGGCCACGAAAAGGTCCACCGCCGAAGCCTCTACATCTTCTGGAAGCGCACCTCTGCGCCCCCGCAAATGACGACCTTCGACGCCCCCTCACGCGAGGCCTGCACCGTCCGCCGCGAGCGGACGAATACCCCCTTGCAGGCCCTCTTGCTCATGAACGAGACGCAGATGATCGAGGCGTCGCGAGGGCTGGCCGAGCGCGTCCTGCACGAGGCCCGCAACGAGGCCGACCGCCTCGACCGAATGTTCCGCCTGGTGACCTGCCGGTTCCCGGATGACCGCGAGCGAACCGAGCTCCGATCGGCCCTCGCCGACTTCCGCGCCCACTACCACAACCGCCTCGAGGACGCCCGCAAGCTCATCCAGACCGGCGAGACGAAGCCCGATCCCGTCCTCGACGCCGCCGAGCTCGCCGCCTGGACCATGATGGGCAACATCGTCCTGAACCTCGACGAAGTCGTGAGCAAATAACAAGACATCAAAAGGAACCACGAATCACAAGACATCAGGAGGAACCACGAAAAACACGAAGGACACGAAAAAAAGGCAAAATTCCAGGAGATTAACAATGGATTTCATGGAATCCTCGCTCCCATCAAGATCATGGCATATCGCTTTGATCCTGGGATTTTTCGTGCCCTCCGTGTTATTTCGCGGTTCCTGCCTTTTCCCGAGATTCGTGGTTGCTGCCTTTTCCTGAACCATAGAATGGGAGGCCCGCCGATGGACCCGGTTCGCGAGCAGATCGACGTGATGACGCGACGGCACTTCTTCGGGCGTGCCGGGATGGGGATCGGGATCGGCTCCGCCGCACTGGCGAGCCTGATCGGCTCCGAGGGCTCGCCCGCCCGGGCGGATGGCCTGCCGGGACTCCCTCACTTCGCGCCGAAGGCAAAACGTGCGATTTATTTGTTCATGAACGGCGGTCCATCTCAGATGGATCTCTTCGACTACAAGCCGCGCATGGACTCCCTCTTCGACAAGGATCTCCCCGGCTCGATCCGGATGGGCCAGCGGCTCACCACCATGACCTCGGGCCAATCCCGGTTCCCGATCGCTCCCTCCCGATTCAAATTCCAGCGCCACGGTCAGGCCGGAACCTGGGTCAGCGAGCTTCTGCCGTGGACGAGCAAGATCGTCGACGAGTTCGCGCTCATGAATACCGTCTGGACCGAGGCCATCAATCACGATCCGGCGGTCACTTATATCTGTACGGGTCATCAGCTTCCGGGGCGGCCGAGTCTGGGCTCGTGGCTGAGCTACGGTCTTGGCTCGATGAACCAGGACCTCCCCACGTTCGTCGTGATGACGGCCTCGTGGACCGGCCGCAAGGAGGCCCAGGCGATCTACAACCGCCTCTGGGGCTCGGGTTACCTGCCGAGCAGCCACCAGGGCGTCGCGCTCCGGTCGACCGGCGATCCGGTGCTCTACCTTTCCAACCCCGACGGAGTCGACGCCGGCACCCGTCGCCGCGCCCTCGACGCGATTTCGCGGCTCAACCAGGAGGAGTACCGCCGCTACGCCGACCCCGAGACCCAGGCCCGGATCGCCCAGTATGAGATGGCCTTCCGAATGCAGACCTCGGTCCCCGAGCTGGCCGACATCACCTCCGAGCCGAAGCACATTCTCGACATGTACGGCCCCGAGGTCCACACGCCCGGCACCTTCACCCGATGCGCCCTTCTG
>DAIDJI010000195.1 GCA_027451455.1 Planctomycetales bacterium
GCGGGCACCGTCTCGCCCCGGACGGTCGCGTCCACATCGGCGGTTAGCGCTGAGAGGTCGACGGCGCTCTGGCCCTGGGCGCGGAGATCGCGGTGGTAGTCGCGCAGGTCGTCGAGGCAGCGGAAGGTCAGGTCGAGGACCGATCGATCGAGCGTCCGCCGCTTGCTCCTCAGTTGCTCGAAGAGGCTCTCCATGTGGTGGGTCAGCCGGTTGACCGGCTGAAAGCCCATCACCACCGAGGCCCCCTTGATGCTATGGAACATCCGGAAGGCTTCCTGGAGCGCCCGGACGTCGGCCGGGTCCTGCTCGAGGCGCAAGAGGGCGTCGTTGAGGCCGGCGATGTGCTCGTCGGTCTCGTCGAGGTAGAACGGCATCAACTCGGCAATGTTGAAGCCTGACATCTCGCGAGCGCCCTCCTCTTCGCCGCCACGCCCGGTTACCCGGGCTTCCGGTAGAGCCACGACTGAACCCGCTCCAGCCCGTCGAGCATGTCGAAGACGCCCTCGGTCGGCCCCACGACGAGGTATCCGCCCGGGGCCATCGCCTCGACAAGATTTCGCACGACGACCTTCTTGGAATCGCGATCAAAATAAATCAAGACATTCTTGATGAGTGTGCAGTCGAACGGCCCTCCGGCGACCGGTCGGAGGAGGTTGTGGGCACGCCACTCGACCAGAGCCCGGAGATCCGGCTTGACAATCCATCGACCGGCGCCGGGGTCCTCGTCGAAGAAGGCCGTGCGACGGGCGGGCTCGACGAGGCGAACCGCACGGGCGTCGTACCGTCCGGCGCGAGCTGCGGCGAGTGCCTGGCCGCTGATATCCGTCCCGAGGATGCGGATATCCCACCCAGCGAGGATCGGCCGTCGGCTGAAAACCTCAATCGCAATCGAGTAAGGTTCCTCGCCAGTGCTGCAAGCCGCCGACCAGATCCGGATCCGGCGCGGCGTTCGGCCGGCACCGGCCGGTGCGGTCGCCCGCCGGGCCATCTCGGGCAGGAACTCGTCACCGAGCCATCGGTAATGGTGAATGTCCCGGAAAAAATACGTCTCATTGGTCGTGATCGCGTCGACGAAATCCGGCATCTCGCCCGCGCCGGCCGGCGAGGTCAGGTAGGCGTAATACTCGGCGAACGTCCCAATCCCGGTCGCCCGGAGCCGGCGACGCACCCGGTTGCCTACCATCACCCGCTTGTTCTCGGCGATCCGGATCCCGGCTGTCCGGTAGATCAGACCGCAGAACTTCGCGTACTCGTCATCGGTTAGCTCGACTTGGTGCATGTCCCGGGTCGAAAATCAGGAATCTGGAGGAACCACGGATTGGGAATCCGGAGGAACCACGGATTGGGAATCCGGAGGAACCACGGATCGGGAATCCGGAGGAACCACGAAAAAACACGGAGAACACGAAAATTCAAAATTCTAATAGTTTAATTATTAAAATATCAGGTGACTTTATTGATAGAACATTCGGCCCTGCCCGTTCGCTCCGCGGGCGTCCCTATATTCTTTCGTGTCCTTCGTGTTTTTCGTGGTTGCTCCCCGGCATTTTCTCGTGGTCAGTTGGTGGTTGCTTCCCGGCGTTTACTCGTGGTCAGACCTTGAAGCCGGAGATGACCTGCTTGAGCACGGCGGCCTGGGCGCCGAGTTCCTCGGCGCTGGCCGAGAGTTCCTCGGAGCTGGAGGCGTTTGTCTCGGTGATTCCGGAGACGTTCTGGATGGCCTTGCTGACCTCGGCGGAGGCCTCGGTCTGCTCGCGGGTGGCCTGGGCGATCTTGGTGATTCCGGCGGCGGTTTCCTCGACGCCCTGGACGATCCGGGCGAGCGATTCGCCGGCCTTTTCCGAGAGCTGGGCGCCGTCGGCGACGCGACGGGTCGATTCCTTGATCAACCCGGTGATCTCCTTGGCGGCGGCGCTGGAACGCTCGGCCAGCTTGCGGACCTCATCGGCGACGACCGCGAAGCCGAGCCCGTGCTCGCCGGCCCGGGCGGCCTCGATCGCCGCGTTGAGGGCGAGGAGGTTGGTCTGGCTGGCGATCTCGCTGATGACCTGGATGATGTCACTGACCTGCTCACTCGACTTCTTGATCAGGACCATGGCCTCGATCGCCTGTGAGACCGACTCGCCGCCCCGGCGGGCCAGTTGCGCGGCCTGGCCGGCCTGGGTGCTGGCCTCGGAGGCGTTCCGGTTGATCTCGACGATCGAGTGCGAGAGTTGCTGGATCGACGCCGACATCTCCTCGACGGTCGCCGCCTGACTCTGTGCCGACTCGCTCAGATAGCTGGCGCTCTCCGCGACGACCCGCGAGCCCTCGGCGAACTGCCCGGCCGACTCGATCACCTGGCCGATGATCTGTTTCAGGTCGGCGATCATGCGTCCCAGGGCCTCGCCGAGCCGTCCCATGTCGTCGTCGCCACGGAAGCCGACAACGACCGTCAGGTCTCCTTCGGAGGCGGCCTTCGCCACTTTCATGAGCTGGCTGACCTTCGATTCGAGGTCGCGTCGGGCCTCGTCGATCCGGGCGGCCTGCTCCACTCGCTCGAGCGCTGAGGAGACCAGCCGGCCGACGTTTCGGATGGCGTCGAGCCGGGCTTCCGAGGGTGCGATTTTCTCGTCGGTGAGGAAGTCCATGGTGCCGGCGACCCGGCCCGCGACCAGGATCGGGAAGCAGAGTCCCGACTTCAGCCCGGCGCGGCGTGCGGCCGGGGCCCGCGAGCAGGCCTTCATCTCGCCGAGGTCGGGGACAAAGACCAGGTCGCGGGCCTGCCAGGCGGCCCCGTTGAGGCCCTCCCCCTCGCGAAACAGAGAATCGGTCGTGACGCGGCGGAATTCCTCGCTGACGGAGCCGGCGTCCTGGGCGAAGTGCAGCGCCCGGTCCTCGTCGTGGACCTCCCAGTAAGAGCCGTACGACCATGCGTAGGCCTCGCGAACGCTTGCGAGCGCTGCCGAGATCACCTCGCGCGCCGTCCGCGCCCGGCCGGTCGCCACCAGAAGTTGATTGACGGCGCGGGTGTCGGCGGCGGTTTCGGCCTCGCGGCGGGCCGTCTCGACCTTCTCGGTGATGATCTCCCACGTGATCATCGGGCCGATATACTTCCCCTTCAGGTCGTGCATCGCGGCGACGGTCAGCTCGAAAAGCTCGGGGCCGACGTGGATCGTCGCCGTTCTGGGGAGGTTCCGCGGGTCGGCCAGCATCCTCCGCTGGTGGTCGGGCGCCCGGTGGAAAACATCAATCGAGCCGCCGATGATCTCTGAGACTCGGACGGGGAGGTGCTGTTCCAGCCGGCGGAGCGTTTGCTCGGCCCGAGGGTTCATGTATCGGATTTTCAGGTCGAGGTCGGCGTACATCATGTTCACGGGTGCGTTGTCGACCATCTGCTTGATCCGCCCAAGCTCAATCTGGCGTGCGAGACCTGAGAACTTGTTCGACGCGAGCCGTCCGATCGTTCGGAGCGCCTCGATCCGGCCGGAGGAGATGGGCAGCTTGCGGTCGGAGAAGAAATCGAGTGTGCCGACGACCTCGCTGTCACGGAGGATCGGCAGGGCGACCGCGGCGCGGATACCGGCGCGCCGGGCGAGCGGGGCACGGCAGCAGTCGTGCAGCTCGCCGACGTCCTCGACATGAAAGAGGTCGCGGAGCCGCCAGGCACGGCCGTTGAGCCCCTCGCCCTCGCGGAACCGGGCGGTGCGCGTCAGCCGCTGGAACTCGTCGTCGACCCGCCCGGACTCCATCGAGAAGCTGAGCACGTGCTCGTCCGGGTCGACGATCCAGTAGGAGGCGTAGGCCCAGCCGAACTCCTTGCGGACGGTCTCGAGGGTCGCGCGAATGATCTCGTCGACCGCGTCGGCGCCGATGATCGCACCGATGGTGCCGATGAGTGCCTGGGCGTCGGCGCTGGCCTCGGAAAGCAGCTCGGAAGCGTCCTCCACGACGCTTCGAGCGGCGGTTGTCATCGTAGCGCGGGCGGTGGTTTTCCTGGAGGCGCGGGCGGTCCTGGTCGGGCGGGCGCCGCCCTCGGAGTCGCCATTGCCGTTGATTGCGTTCGCCGGCCCTTCGGGTTCGGATACCATCGCGGGAAGCTCCGGGGGCTTGATCGCCCGGTCGGTCGGACTGAGGGGAACGGGAATCGATCAGCCCGCCGGCAGCGATGCCGGGACCTGTTCATCAAAAAGACGGTCGATATCGAGAATGATGAGTAGCCGATCCTCCAGCCGGGCGAGGCCGGAGATCGACTGATGAGCCACCGAAAGCACCGACAGGGGCGGCGGCTGAATCTGCTCGCGATTGATCCGCATGACCTGGGTGACGGCGTCGACGATGCAGCCGACCGTCTTCTCGTGAACGTTGGCGACGATGATGCGGGTCTCCTCGTCGACCTCGCGAGCGGGGAGGCCGAACCGCTTGCGGAGATTCACGATCGGGATGACCGATCCGCGGAGATTGATCAGTCCCTCGATGAAGTCGGGCACCTGCGGGATGCGGGTGATCGGCTTCATCAGAATGATTTCCTGGATGCGGGTGATGGCGAGGGCGTAGTCCTCGTCATCGAGCCGGAAGCCGACGACCTGGAAGATGGGGCCCTCGCCGCGCCGGCCGTGCGGGTGCGGATCGGCATGGCCCGGGACGGGCGCGGAGCCGGCGGTGGCGAGATCGGAACGAGGCCCGTCGAACATGGGTGCGGATCCTGATGCGTGCGGACGATGGGTCGCGCCGGGCGATCCTGGAAATGGGATCGAGGTTGCCGATGCCGGCGGTCGGGGCCGGCTCATCCCGATCTTTCTGTCCGATCCTGATATCTTACCGCGCATCGCGTGGGCGTGTCGCCGGGCGGCGATGAATTTCCTGTGTGGGGTCTCGAATGGTGGATCGGCTGGCGCGCCGGCGATGCCGGACGTTATGATGGAGGCGGCGTCGCGGACGGCCGCGGCCCGACAATGGTCGGGGGAATGGCGATGAGAATCGACCGGCTGGAACTCCGAAACTTCAAGAAGTTCGCCGCGCTCGATCTGGACCTCCATCCGCGGTTCAATCTGCTGATCGGCGAGAACGGCTCGGGGAAGACGAGCGTCCTGGATGCCCTTGCGGTTGCACTCGGAGTCTGGCTTATCAAACCGCCAGACTCGACCCTCGTCCATAGCCGGCGTGAGATCGATCCCTCCGAGATCCGACTCGTGGGCCGCCAGCATGGCGATCGTGTTCTGTTCACCGAGGCCGGTGGCGTGTCGGTGAAGGCTCGTGGAGAGATCATCGGCCACCGTGATCTTGAATGGGAGCGTCGAAACGATCCCGGTAAGAGTGAGGACTCCACCGCCGGAGCGAAACAGGCACTGGAGGTCATCCGGGATGCTTATGACCGCGCCTTTTTGAGGTTTGGACAGACGATCCTTCTCCCTGTCATCGCCTATTACGGTGCGGGCCGCGCCTGGCTGCCTCACCGGGAGCGGCCGAAGCGGATATCTAAATTGACCGGCGCCGCGCGTCGCTGGGCGGCTTTCTACGACTGCCTGAACGACCGGATCCGAATCCTGGATCTGGGTCAGTGGTTCCAGCGTGAGGCCATCGCGGCGGCGAATCGCGGGGGTCGATTCCGCTCGGGATTCGAGATCGTGCGTTGGGCGATCCTGCGATGCGTTCCGGGTGCCGATGCGATGTGGTTCGACGGCGATCTGGGCGAGATTGTCCTTTCGATTGAGGGGCAGGCACAGCCCTTTTCCAACCTGAGCGCCGGCCAGCGGACGATGATGGCCCTCGCGGCCGACCTCGCCATCAAGATGGTGACGCAGAATAACGACTGGGTTCCGGCTGAGGATCTGTCCTCGGCGAACGGCGACCTGCCCGAGGTCCTGGCCATCACTCCTGGGGTCGTCCTGATCGACGAGCTGGACGTGCATCTCCATCCCCGATGGCAGCGTCGGGTTGCCAGCGACCTGAAGGCGACCTTCCCGTCGGTCCAGTTCGTCTGCACGACGCATTCGCCCCAGGTCATCGGAGAGGTTGCGCCCGACGAGATCCGGATGCTCGACGAGGCTTCCCTCGGCCGCCATCCCGACCAGTCCTTCGGGCTCGACTCCAATGCGATCCTGGAGGACATCCAGGGCGCCTCAGCTCGCGATCCGAGATCCTCGGAAGCGATCGAAGCCGTCGAGGAAGCGCTGGAAGAGGGTGACCTCGATCGGGCCCGCGATCGCCTCGGCGCCCTGAAGACGCTACTCCACGGCGAGACGCGCGACACGGTCCGCCTCGAAGCGACGATCAACAATCTCGAGGCCCTGGCCGATGAGGTCGATTGAGCCCAGGCCCGAGCCGGCGCGTTACGCGACCTGGCGCGCCGCCTCGCAGGCCGATATCAATTATGGCTACAAACTGATCCCCAGCGATCTGAAGTCGGAGATCAAGCAGGCTCTGATCGACGAGCAACGGGGGCTCTGCGCTTACACCGGGATAAAGATCGACGCAGACCGATCCCATATCGAGCACCTGCTGCCCCAGGCCCATTGCCGGGCGGGGGAGGATGTCGACTATCGCAACATGGTCGCCTGTTATCCCGCGCAGGGCGCGGCCCACGAGCCGTTCGGGGCGATCCGCAAGGCGAATTGGCCCTCCCTCGCCGATCGGCATCTTTTTGTCTCGCCGCGCTCGAAGGGCTGCGAATCTCGCTTCTTTTTCAAAATCAACGGCAAGATATCGGTGGCGGAGGACGACGAAGCGGCCCGTGAGACCGTCAAGCGGCTGGGGCTCGACCACAAGAAGCTGGAGAGCTTCCGCAAGGAGGCGATTGACGCGACGTTAAAGGATCTCGACATCCGCAAGGCCCGAAGTAGGCTGAAGGGTCTGGAGCGAGCCGAAGAGTCCAGTGGACCCCTCGAACTCTTCTGCTTCGTCCTGAAGCAAGCCCTTCAAAAGCACATCCGGCGACTCGAATCCATCAGGGAGTCGAGAAAGCCCTGAGGTCGCGAGCGCCTTCAACGCGCCTCGGTTCCGTCCAGCCCGAGCGCCGACCGGATCGCCGAAAGGCCCGTCAGCGGGCGGGTGCGGACGAGCCAGGCGGCGAACGTCGGATCGCCGCAACGCTCAGCGCGGAACCGACCCATCGCCATCATCGCGCGCCATTCCGAGTCCTCGACCACCGCGTGGCTTCCCCCCTGCTCCGCCAGCTTCGCGAGCTGGCCCGTTACCGGCGATTTCGCGCTCGCCGGAACCCCTGACGATCGCAGGACCACCGCCGGGAGGCCGTCGGCCCGGTCGATCAACTCGCCGATCTGACGCCCGAGCGCTCCGCCCTGCGCCGCCTTGTTGCAGATCGCGACCAGCCTCCGATCGATCGCGTCCATGTCGCCGTTGACCGTCACCTGCCGCTCCACCTCGACAAATCGGCCGTTGGCTCCCGCCTCGACGTGAACCCTCTCGCCCAGTTCGGCCCCGCAGAGCGCGATCGCATCGGCCAGGATCGCCGCCAGCTCGGCGTCGTCCGTCGGCACCACCAGCGCCCCCGATCGCGCCTCGTCCCACGCCTGCTCGATCGCCGCGATCCGACGGTCCAGCTCGTGCGCCGCCTCGCTCGCGCCGACCGCCGAATCGATCGAGGAGGGCGGGACGAGCCGGCCAGCCGCAATGCAGGCTTCCCGGTAGCGCCGGACCTCGTCGAGAACGTCGCGCGCTCCCAGGCCGATTAACCTCCGGATCAATTCGTCGGGGATCGGGTACGTCGGGTCGGCCTCCATCGGCGCGACTCCCGCCGATCGGTTGAGCATCGCCAGTCGACGACCGATCAGCGCGACGACCTGCTCGCGGTCGCAGGCCGAGGGGAGCTCGACCGGTCCGGGCGCTGGCGTCACCCGGCGCGTGATGGGCTGGGTCAGGTGCCGCCTTACCTCGTCGAAGAAGTCCTCCAGGCACGAGATCACCACGACCGACGTTGGCAGCCGGCTCGTCAGGTCGCAGAGCGTCGCCAGTACCCGGCGAAACTGAGCCGGCGCCTCGGCCTCGTCGAACATGTCTTCCAGTTGATCGACGCAGATCACCAGTGGGACGCCCTCAACCGCTCCGATCAGCTCGCCAAGCCGCTGGAGCATCCACTGCGAGGCCGAGGCGTAGACCCTCGGCACGATCCCTCCAAGGTCTTCCCGGTCGCGCGGCGAGAGATCCTCGCAACGGAGGTATCTCAGCAGGATGGCCCGCACCCGAGGATTCGCCGCCTGAAGGAGCAGCATCGCCTGAACCAGGTCGTAATCGATGGTTGCGAACCGGGGATTCATCGCAATCTGGTCGGCCAGGTCGCGGACGACCTCAAAGGCGTCGCCCCCGGCCTCGCGCAGGCGATCGATCGCGTCGGGGCCTGCCGAGCGTGCCAGCGCCTGGGAGAGCCGCGTCAGCCCCGAGTCGTGCGACCGCGCCTCGTCATACGGCCGTTCAAGCGATTCGATCAGGTTCGCGAGAACATATCGACTGGGATCGTCGCGGAACGCCGTCATCTGCATGTAGCCGACGTATCCGCGATCGCCGGCATGAAGCTCGTTCCGGAAGGCGCGCAGCAGGTGCGTCTTGCCCGTTCCGGCCTCGCCGAGAATCAGGAGGATGCGTCCGGTGGCGCCGCCCTGAGCGGCCCGAGCGACCATCGCCCGGAGCCGGG
>DAIDJI010000196.1 GCA_027451455.1 Planctomycetales bacterium
TTTCTATCCCGATCTGCCCGCACACGCTGACCCAGCGCCCGCTGGTGGACAGCGCCCATAAGGTCTACGAGGCGACGGTGCAGGGCGATCGCGGCTCGACGATGCTGGTGATCGACGGCCAGGTGCAGGTCCCGCTGCGATGGGGCGACCGGGTGACGGTCCGTCGAGGCCGGACGCCGTTCCCGATGGTCCGGCTGCCAGGTCACAGCTTCTACCGGACCCTTCGCGCCAAACTCGGCTGGGGTGCCCTGCCCCGCCCTGACGGCAGCCTCTCGGATCACGAGGGAAGCTGACGCGGCGGAATCGTTCCGAGGGCGGCCTGCCCTTCAGTCCCGCTCGTTCTCGAGGATCTGGCGGTCGATCTCGTCGCGATGGCGATCGACGTAGGCCCAGGCGCTGGCGAGATCTTCCGCTCGCAAGGTGGGATAGCTGCGAAGCAGGTCGGCCTCGCTGACGCCCAGCCGCCGGAATTGCTCGAGGATCCAGACAGGGATGCGGGTTCGGACGATGCAGGCCGCGCCGCCGCAGACGCCCGGCCGGCTCTCGATTCCCGGGGAGGATTGGCCCAGGTCCTGGACCACCCACTGGAGTACCTGGGCCTTCTCGGCAGGTTCGAGCGCCTCGATCTGCTTCTGGATGTCGAGCAAGCGGCTCATGGAACACCTCGGGTTTGGACATGGCACTATAACAGGCGGCCAGAGCCCTCCGCGATCCTTATTGGTTCCATCGAAACCCTTGTCGTAGAATTCAAGGGATAGGTGCCGCCTCGCGTCGAGGAAATCGGGATGGATTTCGATGTCTTCGAGTGGACCGGCACAGGGACGCGGGGATCGTGGTCGTCCGTCCCGTCTCCGTCTCCGCTTACGAGATCGAGGCCTGAATCATGAGCGAACCGACCCCGATCCCCGCCGAGGCCCACCGTCGACGGAGACTGTCGGAGGCCGACCTGACGCCGGACCAGCGCTCCGCCGTGGAGGCCCGCCGGGCCGATCGTCAAACGCCGGAATACCAGGAGGAGATCGAGCGCGACATCGCGGCCTATCGCCGCGAATATCCGCCCGCCTCCGATCCTGGCCTGATCGAGGCCCTGGCCGGGCTGCGCCTGGAGCGGGAACGTCAGGGGTTGAGCCTCTCCGACGTCGCCGAGCGGACCGGCATCGATCGCGCCACGATCAGTCGCCTGGAGACCGGCAAGCTCCCCAACCCGACGATCGGCACCCTGCGAACCTACGCCAGGGCCCTTGGGCGCAGGCTATCCTGGACGCTCGAACCGGTTGCGACGATCGATCGTTGAGTATCACCATGCCCATTCACGACTGGACGCGAGTGGAGCCGGGGGATTTTCACCATTTCCACCTGTGCTGGGTGGTGGCGATGGGAAATGCCCTGAATCGTGGCCTGTTGCCGACCGGCTACCTGGCAAGGATCGAACGGACGATCTCCGGGCTCGAACGGAACGGTGAAACGAAGCGAGCCGACCGCGTCATGATTCGCCACGGGCGCGGCCAGGTAGTCGCCATCATCGAGATCGTCTCGCCGGGGAACAAGGAGAGCCGAGATGCGCTCCGTTCGTTCGTCGAGAAGGCGGCGGAGATCCTCAAGCAAGGCGTGAATCTGCTCGTCGTCGACCTCTTCCCACCGACCCCCCGCGATCCCCACGGCATCCACAAGGCCATCTGGGACGAGTTCGCCGACGAGCCCTTCGAGCAACCCGAAGGCAAGCCCCTGATCGTCGCCTCCTACATCGGGGGAGAGACCCCGACCGCTTATGTGGAATCGGTCGGAGTCGGCGATGAACTTCCCGCGCTGCCGATCTTCCTCTCCGAGACCCGATACATCCCCGCGCCGCTGGAGCCGACCTACCAGCAAGCCTGGGCCGACTTCCCGTCGATGCTTCAGGGACTCGTCGAGCCGACTGGACATGGTTGAGAGGGCCCCGTCGCGCGGGCGTCCGGGATCGTAGCGGCCCGATCCCTAAAGATAGGGAACTTCCTGGGACTCCTTCGGGGCCTCGTTGCTCGAAGGCGCGGGAGGCGCTGGCGGCGCCTCCTCGTCCGGAGAATCGGGGATCACGACCGACGGGACATCTTCCGACGAGGGCGAGGGCCGCACTGGTGCCATCGGGGCCGGGGCCGACTTTGGGAGCGTTTCATCCAATGGTGGAACCTGTTGATCCTCGAAAGGCGGGCCCTCTCCAGGCGGGCGAGGGCTCTCGAGTTTCACCCGGGCGACGAAGTATCGATAGCGGTTATCGGCGTCATAACCGCTGATCAGGATCTCCTGGCCGGGCGCGAGAGACCGCATCGCCCGGCCCAGATCATTGTGATTCCGGATCCGCCAGGAGCGGCCGGTCCCGCGCTCGACGACCCAGGTGAGGATATCGCCGGGAATCAGCGTGGTCGGCGGGCCGTAGACAAAACTCCCGTTCGGGAGATGACGCCGAACGCGGACGCAGGCCGCGGGCGAGGACGGGTCGGCACGGAGAACTCTCACGCCACAGACCCGACCGTTGTCGAAGTTGCCCGCGATGATCCCCAGTCGGGGCGGCGGTATCTGCTGGATGTAAGGTTGCACCTGTAACCTCGGGGCCGACGGATTCCTGGCCTCCTGCGCGAACAATCCACCCGGACCCATCAGCCCGAGGATCGCCCCGATCATCAGCGGAAAGATCGGGGCGCGGCCCCGTCGCATCGCGAACATTTTGATCGCTCCTTATGGAACTGAAGGAGGGCGGCGCGCGGCCCGTCCTCGCCGTTCGAAGGTCGGTCCGGGCTCGTCCGCGAGCCACGGTCTCGCCGCGCGCCCCTGTTATCCGAGGACGACTCGGCCCGGCATCGCCGCCTGGACGCCGGCCACGTGGCCGTCAGGATCGAAAGGAAGGGACGGCCGAAGTGGGACGATCAGGCGGCGTAATAAAGGTACTCGACGACGTAGGCCTTCTTGCCAGCGACCAGCGGGTTCGCGTCGGCCCCTTCCTTGGTGAAGTACCGCTGAACGATCTCGGCGGCGCCGGTCACGGGATTGGTCTGGTAAACGTGCCACACTCGGTAGGTGTTGTAGTAAGTCGGATAGACCCAGTTACAAGTATAGTAACAGGGGTAGCACGTGTAGGTGACGCACGTCTTATGGCAGGCGCTGGCCTTGCCGCTGCCACCGAGCATCATCGCCACGCCGACAAGTGCCGTCAGGATCGCCTTACGCATCTCGGAGCTCCTTCATCGAAGTGTGGGCATACCCAGGGACGTGAGGGCGCCGTCCGCCGATGGGCGACGCCTCGACTTTCCATCGCGTCCCACATAGAGAGAGCCCCCGAGACGGCCAAATAGAGCGCAGGATTTCTCGGTTTTTTCTGGACCCGGGGCGACCAGGAAGGACCTCGCCCCGGCGCGGCTCAATCGGCCCGCGTTGCCGGCCAGAGGAACAGCTCGGAGCCGGGCTGGGGCGAATCGGCCACCGAGGCGAGCGTCCGGCCGTCGGGCGCAAAGCGGACCTGTTGGACCGGGCCGGAATGGCCCCGCAAGGTTGCCAGGCGGCGACCCGTTGAGATGTCCCAGAGGATCACCAGGTGGTCCTCGCCGCCTGAGGCCAGCGTCCGGCCGTCGGGCGCGAAGGCGACCGTGTGGATCGCCGTCGTCAGTTCATGGATCTCCACGGTGGGCTCCCACGTAGCCACGTCCCAGATGACGATCTGCCCCTGCTGGTCGGCTGTGGCCAGCCGCTTCCCGTCTTGTGAGAAGGCCTGGCTATGGAGCCCCACATGGAGCCGACGCCTTGTGGGCCGGAAGCCAACCGCGTCCACTCGTCCCAAACACTGCCGCTCCTCGAACCAGAAAAAGACCGAGAACTGATCGGCCTCCGGTGAGAAGACGACGTTATCGAACGTGTTCTCTTCCGGGTAGAAGGTCATGCTTCCTCGGGCCAGGTCCCAAAGCTCCAGGCCACCGCGATCCTGCCCATGATCCGCGATCAGCCAGCGTCCTCCGGATGAGATCGCGCGGACCACGCCATCGACGCGATCGAGGGCTGGCCCCGGGCGGCCGTCCGGCAACCGGAAGACCTGGACGCGGCCGGATGGTGACCGGGCCGCCGCCCATCGCGAATCGGGCGAGAGCCGTACCTCCGTGATCGGCTCGCCGGAGTCCAGCTTCAGGGCTTTCCTCAACTCCCCGCGGCGAGCGCTGTGGATCCAGACACGGCCCGCGTTGTCCGTGATCGTGATCTCCTCACCATCGGGAGAGAATTCAGCGCCTGGCTCGTGATTGTCGGTCGGAAGGGCGACCCCGATCCTCATCCCGTCGCGCTGGAGATCCCAAAGCTTCAACATCCCGTCATTGCTCGCAGTCGCCAGCGTCCTCCCGTCCGGCGAGAACGTCGCACCCCAGATCCGTTTTTGGCCTGAGGCGATCCGATCCTGGACGCCCCGCACCGGGTCGATCAGGTGGACCATCCCCCACCGGGCGACCGCCGCAATCCGCTGGCCGTCGGGCGAGAAGGCGACTCCCTCGGCGAACTGGTCCATCAGCGGCCACGACGCGATCTCTTTCCAGGTCCCGGTCTGCCAGATTGTCACCAGGCTCCCGGGCCCTGCCCCGGCGAGGATCCGGCCGTCGGGCGAGAAGGCCAGGCCATTCACATTCCACTTATCGAGGATCACTCGCGGGCGTGCCGCTTCAGGACCACCGGCCATCTCCAGGACGACGACGCCATTCCCCGAGGCCGCCAGCGTGGCTCCGTCGGGCGAGATCGCCAGGCCCTGGAGCTTCGGTGCGATCGGGAGCTGGAACGATCGTAGCGGACGCCAGGTCGATGCATCCCAGACGATGACCTTACCAAGGCGTGCGCCCGAGATCAGCCGTCGGCTGTCGGGCGTGAAGACCGTCGCGACGACTTCATCCTCATGGCTGGGGAGAGTCTTAACGACCTGGAGGGTCCGAGCGTCCCAGATCCGGACGGTTCCGTCCTCGCTGGCGGTCGCGATCCGCCGGCCGTCGGGGCTGTAGGCCACCGAGTTCACCTCGCTCGCATGGGCCTCGACCGATCGAGATTGCCCCGTCTTCGGATCCACGAGCCGGAGCATCCGGTCGGCTCCGACGACGGCGAGGATACCACCATCGGGGGAGAACGCCGAGGAGTACAGGGCGTCCTTGACGTGAACGAGCGGCGGTCGGCCGACGTGCGTTACCCGCTCCAGAAAGCGGAACACGAAACCGGCCTCTTCAGACCCGCCGGGAGGCGGTCGAAGGGCCTCGATCCTCGGCCGGGCCGATTCGAGCTTGTTCCCCTCGATGTCGCGCCAGACCAGCCCCAGGCCATGGGCGAATTGGCCATCGGCCAGGACCTGGGCCTGTCGGCGTGCGTCCTCGTCCCGCCGGGCTCGCTCGCGCAGATCCAGAAGTCCGGCGACTGCGAAGACGATCACCACGACGGCAACCATCGATGTCCAGGGATACCGGCGGATGAGCCGCCACGATCGGCCGATCGGCCCGGTCCGTCGCGCCCGGATCGGTCGGCCTTGCCGCCATCGGTCGAGATCATCGGCCATCTCGGCGGCCGTCGCGTATCGGTCCTTCGGCGCCTTCTGCAAGCATTTCAGACAGATCGTCTCCAGGTCACGGGGGATGGACCTACGGACCGATCGGGGCGATTCGGGAAGTACATCCCTCACTTGCTCAAGCTTCTCCAGCGCCGTCCCGCCACGGAACGGCGGCCGGCCCGTCAGCAGGACGTAGAGGATCGTTCCCATGCCGTGGATGTCCGTCGCTGTCGTGATGGCGTGGCGGCCCACGACCTGCTCGGGAGCCATGTACGAGGGCGTCCCCGGTGCCTCTCCGGTGCTTGTCAGGGCGTCGTCGCCGCGCGAGACCAACATCGCCAGGCCGAAGTCGACCACCCTCGGCTCGCCCCGGCCGTCGACGAGGACATTGGACGGCTTCAGGTCGCGATGGAGGACCCCCTGGTCGTGGGCGTGCTGGATCGCCCGGGCGACCTTCGCCATCAGCTCCGCGGTGGCGCGGAGATCGTCGAGGTAGTCGGTCAGCCGACTCGCCAGGCTCCCTCCGTCGACCCGCTCCATGCTGAAATAGAGATGCCCCTCGTGGTCGCCAACCTCGTGGACCGGGACGATGTGCGGATGGGAGAGGCGGGCGATCGTCTGGGCCTCGCGACGGAACCGGATCAGGTCCTTGGGCGTCGCGGCCGGCCCGGACCGGAGCATCTTCAAAGCCACTCGACGGCCAAGGCTCCGCTGCCTCGCCTCGTAAACGATCCCCATCCCGCCCCAGCCAAGAATCCCCAGGATCTCGTAGTCGCCCACGATCCGTCCGGCCTCGATCGTCTGCGGGGGCGGAGGAGTTGGCCTGGCGTCGTCGAGATCGGGTGTCGAGACCCCGGCATCCCGGAACCACCCGGCCATCCGATGCAGCCGCTCCTGGTCGTCGAGGAACGCCATCAGGTCGGTGGCGTACTCCGGGTAGGCGTCGGCGATCGCCTCACGATCGATCGCCTCGCCGCGGCGGAACCTTTCGAGGCAAGAGGCCAGCAGATCGTCGAGGCGCGCCTCGCGATCAGTGTGGTCCGACTCGGTTCCGGCATGCATCGTCCGCTCGCTCCGCGGTTCACTGCAACGCCCGACGGAGGGACCGTCCCCCCCGGAAGATCAATCCGGCGACCGACGACGGAGTCCGTCCCATTCTCGCCGAGACTTCGGCCAACGGTAGGGACTGAAAATGATGCAGCTCGATTGCCGTCCGCTGGTCGCGTGGCAGCAATGCCATCGCGGCGGCGAGCCGGAGCAACTCCTCGGCCCGGCCGACCCTCTGGCTCGGCGACGTATCCTCGGCGATCAGCGCCATCCATGGATCCGCCATCGAACAACCGGGCCTCACCTCCTCGGGACCGATCCGATCGCGCCGGCGGTCCATCGACCGTCGCAACGCCCGCCCCACGGCGCGCCGGAGGATCGTCCGGAGCCAGGCTCGGAATTCAGCGTGCGTCGACCCCCGGAACTGATCGAGCTTGTCGCAGGCGATCAACAATGTCTGCTGGACCAGGTCCGACGGGTCCAGAATTCCCCGCAGCTCCGGCGAGATCCGAGCGCGGGCCATCCTCCGCAATTCGTCCGCATAGTGCGGCAGCGCACGTGGCTGATCGGAGCCATTTGTCCCAATCATGGTTGTTCCTTCCCGGTTCCAGCCTCCCCCCAATGCCAGCCAGGAAGGTCGTATCGTAGCACGCGGATATTGGCTCTACAAGAACCTCAAATAAGGCTCAAGAATGGCTCGGCGAACGCTTTCCACATCAATGGGATACGAATCCGGGTCGCTTCATTCAGTCGGACGCGATCGGCGATCCGATGGCCGACGACCCAGACAATCCCGAATTGATCGCAGAGGAGCGGCGTGAGGGCGCGTTGGTCGCGCGGAACGCCCCGGCCTCGGAAGAAGTCGGCGAGCGGCTGGCTCCGACCGCCCATCCCCAGCGGCGCGAACCGATCCCCAGGCCGCGGCCCCCGGACAAACAGCGGGAGGACCAGTTGGTCGTAATCGACCACCTCGTCGCCCGCCTCGCCGCCGACGACGATCCGACCGCCCGCCCAGGGAATCGCCGCCTCGCCGGGGCATTCTATCGGGATCGGATCGAACTCGGGCGGGCGAACGGGAGCGGTGCGATGGAGGACCAGCGAGCGGCCCCTGGCGGTTGCCGAGATCCCGTCGCCGATCGCGACGCCCGACGCCTCGCCGCCGCGGGCGAGCCGCTCCAGCCGCCGCCATCGGCGAGATGACATCCCCTGCTCTGGCCATCCTGCGCGTCGCCAGGCGCGTCGGATCAGCTCGGAGCGGAGGAAGGCCGGCAGGGCTCGGATCGCCTCGCGATCGATCTCCAGGCGATCGGGTTCGACCCTCGCGGCCGAATCCAGCGATCGGAGCCGGGCCTCGTGGGCCTTCTCCGACGACCGCGCCAGATCCCCGAGCCGGATGATGGCGCCGACGACGTCCGGGTTGTAGTCGCGGGCGAGACCGGGAAGGAGGACGTGGCGGATGCGGGCGCGGGTTCGGGCGAGGTCGGCGTTGGTCGCGTCCTCGCGGAAGGGCTGGCCGATTGTTGCCAGGTAGGTACGGATCTCGTCGCGGGAGACGTCGAGAAGCGGGCGGATCAGGTCGATCGGCGGGTCGATAGCGAGTCGACGTCGGCGCGGGATGCCGGCGAGGCCGCGCGGGCCGGTGCCCCGGAGGATCCGGTGCAGGATCGTCTCGGCCTGGTCGTCGCGCGTCTGGCCGACCGCGACGACGCCGGCGCCCCGACCTCGGGCGACCTCGACGAGCCAGTCGTACCTGGCGCGTCGGGCATCGGCCTCGAAGTGGCCGGCGCGGGCGGGGCGCCACTGTCCGAGGTCAAACGGACAGCCCAGCGATTCGGCCAGCTCGGCGACGAAGGCGGCGTCGGCCTGGGACGCCTCGCCACGAGCGCCGTGGTCGAGGTGGGCGATGGAGAGGGTCAGGCCGCAAGGTCGGGCCAGCCCGTGCAGATCGCGCGCCGGGTGAAGCCGGGCGGACGGCTCTCGGTCTGGCTGTATCGCAGAAACACACCGCCACAGGAGT
>DAIDJI010000197.1 GCA_027451455.1 Planctomycetales bacterium
TAGGCCCGTCCGGGTCGTCGGGCGACGGCTGTCCAGGCTGTCCAGGCGATGAAGCCCGTGATGGCCCGCGTCTCGGCCTCGTCCGCGATCATTCCAGGCTTGAGCCCCTCTCCGCTCACCTTACGGCTGTAGATCATCTGGTCGAAATGACGGTGGATTTCCTCGAATGCCGCGGTCTGGCCTTCGGTCCAAACCAGAGTACCGGTCGCGGGATCGTACCGATTCTCCTGAAGCTCGCGCCGGACCTGACCGCGTGCGCCCTCATCCCCGCCATACCGCCGAATCATCGATTCGGCCTCCCGGTGCAGGTAGTCGGCAGTGAAGTCTGGCCCGAGATAAGCTCCGTGGCCGTAGATCGTTCCGAACTGCATCAGGCCGAAAGTCAGGAACGACTCCTGGCCGTCGAGGATCTGTTGCCGCGTGAAGAGAACCTTCCCAGCCTCGTTTACGATTCTCTCAGGTACCGGCGCGGGATCCTGGTAGATCCTAACGGCGGAGAAGGCCAGGATCGCAAACCCGATGATGAACGTGAGGACCGATCCCTGAAGCCAGAGCGGCGAGACGGACATGGGGCGGCGTATCGGCACGGCCTTGTCTCCCGGTCCAGGGTGTGTGTGCGGAGCGGCGCCGAGAGCCGGCTACCAGTACGCCTCATCCTGGGACCGACTATGGGGCGAAGGGAAAAAATGTCGATCTCACCGCGACGATCACCTGGCCGCCGCACTTCGGGCTCGACTTATTTACAAATTTCCAGACACCTCTTTTACGATGGGATATCCTCTCCGTCAAGAATCCGCCGCCTCCGTCGGTCCATCATTCATTCGATTTAATTGATGGGTCGGCAGCAGATGTTGACTGGTTCTGGCGAACCGGGTCTCATCGTCACGCGCCTGGGTCTACGCCGGGACCCTGGTCGGAACCTCGATCATCTCGCGAAGGCGACGGTAATCGACCTTGCCGGTCCCGAGCACCGGGATTGTCTCCAGGCGGCGGACATCGTCGAGCCGCATCACGCCCCGGAACCCTGCCTCGATCAGTCGAGCGTTGGCCTCCTTGAGGGAGATGGACTCGGTCGTGAAGAGGACGATATGCCGACCGCTCTCGGTCTCCACGCCTTCGACGGCTACCCTCGGTCCGTCCTCGTCGGGTGGATAGAGGAGTAGGAAAGGTTCCTCAAGCGCCGGGAGCGAGATCATTTCGCCGCCTGCCTTGAGGAACCGCTTGAGCCGGCCCCGGAAGTAGAGGAAACCCTCCGGATCGAGTTCGGCAAGGTCGCCGGTGACGTACCAGCGTTTACGCTCACGCTCCAGGAACGGCGAGGGCTCGTCGCCGAGGTAGCCCGGGAAGACCGAGGCGCCGCTGACCAGCAGCATGCCCATCCTGCCCGACGGCAGGACCGCGCCGGTTTCCAGGTCGATCACGCAGACATCGACCCCGGGCAATGGCTGTCCGACGCTACCGGGACGGTTGGCCCCTGGACGGTTCGCCGTGATGATCGGCGAGCATTCCGTGACTCCGTAGCCCTCGACCAGATTGGCCCCCGGCAACAGTCTCAGGGCCTCGTCAAACAGGGAAGGAGGACACTTCTCGGCCCCGACGAAGATCAGTCGCAAGGAGTCGAGTTCTCCGGGACGGGCCCGCCGGAAAATGTGGTCGATAAACGTCGGTGTGGCGGCGACGAGTGTCGGCCGATAGGAGCCGACCTTGCGGGCCAGGGCCGAAGCATCGGTTGGATCAGGATGGTGGACGACACGGATGCCCGCTAGTAACGGGAGCATCCCGGTGACGGTAAACCCGAAGCTATGGAACATCGGCAGAAAGGAGAGAACGGAATCCCGAGGCGTTGGCGCGATGGCCGCCAGGGCACCTTTCTGGTTGGCGAGGATGTTCCGGTGAGTGAGCGGAACGGCCTTGGGTGCCTTCTCCGAGCCAGACGTGAACAGGATCGCCGCCGGGGCATCCGCATCGGCCAACGGCATCGAGCGGCGAATTCGGCCGGGTCGTGTCCGTACCTGCAAGATCCCGACGATTCGTTCGAGCCAGCCGATTTGCTTGTGCAAATCCTCGACATCGAGAAACTGTACGCCCTCGATCGCAAGGCCCAGACGGTCGCGAAGCCGCCATGACGTGATCACATGAGTCAGTCCCGTCAGACGCGCCGCATGCGTGAGGTTCGCGGGTCCCGTTGTCCAGTTGAGAAGGACGGGGAGCTTCCCCGCGAGCGAGAGGGCCAGGAACATCATGTCGCAGGCCACCGAGGCCGGAAGCATTAATCCGATGTTCGACGTTGGCAACTGTGCGAATCGACGTGCCATCAGCGTTGCACCGGCCAGGAGCTTCTCGTAGGTGACCACGCCTGAGAGATCATCAGCGGCTGCCACACCTCGACGGTCGGCCAGGGCGCGGGCGATGAACGCCTCGGGAATGGTTTCTCCCAGTATCCGGGGCAGACCGAGATCGGACGGCGGCCGGAACCACAATGGTGCCGGGGGCGGCGGCGGCGGCCTCTCGGCCAGCCCATCGGCCAGTGCCAGGAGCTGACCAACCGTGACAGGCGCAGGGTCAGCCGAGAAGCCGAAACGCTGCTCGACGGCCATCGCCAGATTCATGCGTCGGAGACTGTCGAGGCCGAGGCTTTCGAGGAGGGTCGCGGGCTCGAGCTCGTCGGCCGTCATCGGCCGGCCCAACTCCTCGGTAAGGATCTCGGCGACGGCCGATCGCGTCTCCGGGTGGATGCGTTTTGTGTTGAGCCCTCCCTCGGCTGGTCCCTGCGCGGATGGGAAGACACGGTTTCTCGGACCAAAGAGAAAGTGATACGGGACGTAGGTCGGCCGCTCCGGGCCGTCAACGTTGTACCAGGCCTCGAACCATCGATTAACCGGATCGCGCTCCAGCGCCGGGAGCCGAGCACGATCGAGGCGTTCGATTTGAATGTCGACTCGACGTCGAGGCATGAAGACAAACAAATTGGCGGCGAGCCAGAGAAATCCGTCACGGAAGCATCGGTAGAGGCGAGGCGTTCGCCCGGTGGCATAGGTGAAACTACTGCCCCAGACGCCTCGGGTCCTCGCCAGAACGATGGTGACCTCGGGGACGGCCTTCAGGATGTCGCTCAGCGCCCGAGCCGCTCCGAGCCGCTCGACACCGTCGCGCTGGACGCGTCCGGATGGCCAGAGGACGAAGTTCTCACCACGACGGAGCCCCTGGATCACCTCCGCAATAGCTCGCCCGGTGCGCTCCTGGGCCTCGAGGCTCGGGCGGTCCAGATCGGGAATGGGCACGGCGCGTAGGAGCTTCACCAGAGGACGGAGGATCGGGCTTCGGAAGTTGTCCTCGTAGAGCACCGGCCTGGGCCGGAAAGGCTCATGGAGACAGGTCAGGATGAGGACAGGGTCGATGTAGCCGGGGTGGTTTGGCAGCAATAATACGGGACCAGTCAATCCGCGTACACATTCCCACCCTTGGATCTGAACGCGATACCGGAGGGGCACAACGAGCCGGGCGAGCAGCCAGAGTACTTGGAGGATCACGCTGGGCATCGGATGATTTCTCATCAATACTTGGGACACGATTGGCCTGCGTCCCAGGCCCATTTCTGCTCTCTCGTCGCAAGTCTTTCTCGTCGAGTTCGTGCCCTCGAAAAGCCTTCCGAACGAGAACATTCCGGACTCTCTATGCGGACGACGGGACCAGGGTCCGCGTCGCCGGACCAGCAGCGCGGAGCAACTCCACGGCCTCTTCGTCATCAACCTGTGTGAAATCCCGGTAGAACTGGCCGATGGCCCAGAAGGATCGAGGAGCCAGGAGGCAGATCATCTCGTCGCAGCGCCGGCGGACTTCCCAGAGCCGATCCGGAGAGGCGACGGGGACGGCAACGATGAGCTCGAAGGGGTGTTTCGCTCGGGCCGATTCGAGGGCGGCGATCATCGTCGCGCCGGTCGCGATCCCATCGTCGGTGACAATCACCGATCGGCCCTCAATGGTCGCCTGGGGCCGGACCGTGCGAAACATGGCCCTCCGTCGTGCGATTTCACCAAGCTGATGGGCGGCCTCGCCCGCGAGGTACTCTTCGGTGAGATCGAGGCGTTTCCCGGCTTCCGGGTTGAGGTAAATCTGGCCGTCCTCGCCGACGGCGCCAATGGCCAGCTCCGGCTGAAATGGGGCTCGAAGCTTGCGGGAGAGAACGACGTCGAGCTCGGCATCCAACTCCCTGGCCAGTACGGCGCCGGTGGCCACGCCGCCACGCGGAATCGCGAGGACCAGCGGGTCGCGTAAATCTCGGCCATCGAATCGCCGGACCAGCAGGCGGGCGGCTTCTTGACGGTTCTGGAACATGATTTCCTCCCGTACCTCTCAGGGCTGGGTGCCCTGGTGGCTCGGACCGGCCAGGGCGCGGACATCGTCGATCGCTTGCTCAAGGAGCCCGCGACGCCAGAGGCTCGGTGCGCTATCCAATGCCCGGGACAAGGACTCGACCAATCGGGAGACGGCTTCCTCTACCGAGCAACCTTCTCCTCGGACTTCCGGGAAATCGCGATGATGGGCATGGACCTTGGTGCAATCGCTCGCCTGCGATGGGCGGTCCGTGGTCCCGACGATGACTCGACCTGGGTCGGGCGTCATAACGCTGGTCCTTCACGAGCTGGCCGATCCAGCCAATGCGCACGAAAAAACCCCGACCATGTGTGAAGCACAGGTCGGGGCCACCTTAGCCGCCATCGCGTCGCCCGTCAGGAGCGACTCGACATCTCTTCAGTTTAAAAATCCAGGTCGGTATTGCAAGAGGCATCTCTTTGGAAGTCACCGATCCGGAAGAACATCTTGCTGAGATGGGTCGAGGGACAGAGAATTGCGTGGATCAGCCCCCTCCGTTGAGGACCGGGCCAGAAGCAGACGAGGATTTGACCGATGGAACTCGTCATCCGACGAACCGAGGGCCTCGATAACGGCCCACAAGAGGTCGAGGTGGTCGAGCGAAAAGGGCTGGGCCATCCCGATTCCCTCTGCGATGCGCTCGCTGATGAGTTCAGCCAGGCTCTCTGCCAGTTCACGTTCGATCGATTCGGGCTGGTCTTGCACCACAACGTCGATAAGGCCCTGCTCTGGGCTGGTTCCTCACAGCCGGCCTTCGGCGGCGGCGAGATCCTCCGGCCAATCGAGATCTTCCTGGCCGGCCGGGCCACCCAGGAATTCCGGGGAGAGACCATCCCCGTCGAGGAGATCGCCCGGGAGTGCTGCCTCAACTGGCTTCGAGGCCACCTTCACGCCCTCAATGCCGATCGGGATGTCTGTATTCGCTGCCTGGTCCGGCCAGCGTCCGCGGACCTGGTGGACCTTTATCTTCGCCAGCAGCAGACGGGAATCCGGCTGGCCAATGACACCTCGATCGGTGTTGGATATGCTCCACTGAGCGAACTGGAGCGGGTGGTCATCGGCGTCGAGGCCGAGCTCAACGCGCCGGGGATCAAGCATGAGTTTCCCGAGTTTGGTGAAGATATCAAGATCATGGGCATCCGGCGCGGGGATGCCGTCTCCTTGACTCTCGCCTGCGCGTTTGTGGATCGTTACCTCAGCGGGCTTGAGGATTACCTGGAGGGGCGGAGAAAGCTCGCTGCACGGGCCGGGAAGATCGCCCTCGGAATCCTCGGGCGAGAGGTTGCCGTCGAGGTGAACACAGCCGACGATCCGGGATCGGGCCGGATCTATTTGACCGTGACCGGCACATCGGCCGAGGCGGGCGACGACGGCGAGGTCGGACGGGGGAACCGGGCGAACGGCCTGATCACGCCGTATCGGCCCATGTCGATGGAGGCCGTCGCGGGAAAAAACCCGGTGACCCACGTGGGGAAGCTCTACAACTTCGCCGCAACCCGCATTTGCTCGGCCATCGTCGAGGCTCTTCCCGAGGTCGAGTCGGCCCGATGCCTGCTCGTCAGCCAGATCGGGCGCCCGGTCCGCGACCCTCGGCTCGTGGACGTGGAAATCCGGGCTCCGCAGACGTGGCCAATCGGCGAGATGCGTCCCCGGATTGAGGACCTGGTCCGCGACCAACTGGAGCGGCTCGATACATTCTGGCGAGTCAGTACACCCGGGCACCACGAGCCCGACAGTCGGGGATCGACGAGGCCATGGAATCCATGACCGATCTGTCGGGAACTGCCGGTTCCCATGGGCGACCTGGCTGGCCGATCTCTCGCACTTGCCGTTTCAGGAGATCATCGACCTTTCACAATTATAGTCTTGACATCCTCGTTTGGTGGGCCGTATCGTAACAAAAGACAGTGCTCTCGCAGGGCGATGAGTCTGGCCAAGGTGGCCCCGGCGTGCGAATTCCCGCACGGACGGGGTTTTTTGTTGCGCCGTCGGCCGCAAGAAGCTGGACGAAATCGATTCACCTGGCGAGCAGCCGGAGCCTCGATCCCGCGGCGCGATCCGCGATCTGGCTGGAATTCTTCAGGAGCACTACCATGCCGGGCTTTTCGATCATCCTCCACCCGACCGACCTTTCGGAATGCTCGATGGCCGCGTTCCGAATGGCCTGTCGGGTCGCCGATGAGGGAGCGCGCCTCATCGTCCTTCACGTTATGGAAGATTTGCTCGTCTCGAGCTCTGACTATCTGGAGACCCTGAATCGTCGCCTGCGCGAGCTGGCTCCTCCGAGACCGGGGGTCAGTCTTGTGATTCGGATGGCGGAGGGATCTGCCGTCGATGAGATTCTACGCGCGGCGGAGGATACCTCGTGCGACCTGATTGTCATGGGGACCCACGGGCGGACCGGGGTCTATGATCGATTGATGGGCGGGGTGGCTGAAGCGGTGCTGCGCCGGTCCAGCCGTCCGGTCCTCGTCGTCAAATCACCTCCGTGCGGGGCATCCACTGGCGAGAGTACGACTGCGGAAGAAAAAAAGCGTTCTGTGATTGTCCTCTGATGCATGAGCCAGCGGCGGTTGGCGATTCGCAGGATGCAAAAACGGATGCAAAGATCGCCGACTGGTGCTGGCTTGTACAAAAGAAGATCACCGACTGATGAGGTGATTCGCAGCGATCCGGCCGGGCTCGATCTGGGTTCATCCTTCGAGGTCCAGACCGAGCAGATAGTCGTTCAGTGCTCGCTGTTGACCGGCCTCGGTGTCCTTCAGGCCCTCGATCTCCCGGCGGAGCCCATCCAGCTCGGTCTCCTGTTCATCAAGTTTCTTGATGTAGCGATTCGTGAGTGGTGAACTCGGGACCAGCTTCGCCATGTTCTCGCGGATGCGGCCCTGTTCCTGGGCAATTTCACCGACTCGCTGCTCGCGGCGGGCTCGTTCCGAGCGGGTCCGCTCCAGCTTCTCGCGGAGCTCGACCACCCGGCGAAGGGCGTCCTTGACCTTCTCGCTCACGACCTGCGCGCCGATGTAAGTAACCAGGACGTCGGGCCCGACATCGGTCAGCGCGACGGATTCGGCAAGCTGGCGCTCCTCGCGGACCCGGAGCGACTCGGCCTTCTCGGGCGCAACCTTGACCTCGAAGCGGTAAAGCTCGCGGGTCCGCTCGGCTGGATTCTTCGGCTCCGTCAGTTCCCAGTCGAACCGGACCGGATGCTCGATCAGTAGCGACTTCTCCTTCCGATCTCGGTTCCGAATGCGATAGACCGTCTCGTCGATCAACCGGCGCCGGGCGATCAGCGTTCCCTTGCGGAGGGCGACCGAGATCAGATTCTGGGGCCCGCCCTTGTGCTCGGGCTCGACCTCGGTGGTCAGATCCATCGCGTAGCTGATCAGGCGCTCGGAGCCCGGGGCCGTGTCTTCAATCCGGGCGTCTCCAGCGTAGGCCCCGGTGTCGAAAACGGTGATCGGGCCCTGCATCAGGTGGAGAGTTGAGGTATTCTTCAGACGAAAAGCATTGAGCGGATGCTTCGGCTGGACGAAGGGATTGTAGATCGAGACTTTCTTCCCCGCAACTTCCTCGCCCAGGATCGGGAGCAACGCCGAACGCTGCCGGGCCAGGGTCACCGGGGCCTGAATCGCGTACTGGAAAAGCTCGCCGGTCTGTGCGCCGCTGGCTCCGGCGACGACTCCCTGATTTGGAGCGAACGGGGCGGAAGCGGCCGCGGCCATCGGCGCGGGTGCCGCCATCACGGCCATCGGCTCGGTGGCCATGGCCTTCCGCCTGGCCCGCAGCTCTGGTGGCGGCATTGCTGCGTCCGCCATCTCGACCATCGCCTGGCCGTGGACCTGCGGCCGGAGCGAGAGATACAGCTCGGGCCGGACCTCGGGCCGTGGTGCGTAGAGCGGCTGATACAGGTCCATCACAAACGAGATTGGCCGGCCGGAGACCAGCGACAACCGGACGTTCTCCCAGTCGTCGTCGGTCGTGTTCTCGACGATCGCCCACCCCTGCAAGTAAGGCGCCTTCTGATCGTCAAGCACAAGGCGATAGCTGGTCTTCCAGACTGGTGTCTGTACAACGTAGGCAACCCGGACCCGTCGCCGGCCCTCACCGTCGAACTTCAGCTCCACCGCCTTCTTCTGGTTGTTATGGCCGGAGGCCAGGATCTCCAGTGCCTGTTGCAAATCGGCGGCGAGGCGCTCATCAAGC
>DAIDJI010000198.1 GCA_027451455.1 Planctomycetales bacterium
ACAGCGAGGCTTCCTGCGCCCGGCCCCTGGATGGTCAGGCTCTTGTTGATCGCCAGTTCGGTCCCGTTCAGATGGATCGTCCCGTGCAGCCCCGGGTCAAAGTTGATCGTGTCGCCGCTCGACGTCGCGGCGATGACCTCGCGGAGTGTCCCGGCCCCGCCGTTGTCGGCGAGGCTGGTGACGGTGAACGTGCTGAGCACAACCCTGCCCTCCAGCGACTCGATCAACGGGGCGACTCGCCGCCGCGAGAGGGACCGAGCTCGGGAACCGGAATTCCGACGTGAGATCACGGGCTCGAAGCGGATCATCGGTGTTTCCTCAGAAGTGGCGAAGGGATTCGGGAACCCCGGGCGTGGAGGCGTATCAGAGCCGTGGATGAGTCAGCGCGCAGGTCGATCGACACCGCTTGCCGCCCGGGTGAAATCCACAGCTCCCGACTTTGTATGATCTGGCCGTCGCGCCGCCCGCCCCCCCCTTGTCGTGGGCCGATCGGATCATCGGGCGACGGCCATTCGCCTCTTACCCTTATGGTTCGTGACAGCGTGACACGTTTTTGTCGCCTCGACCGGCACGTTCCGGAAGCCAGGAAAGCATTAGGAATTACGTCGCGCCTCTTGGTAACATCGGCCGCAAGCCTTCCGGGAAGAGGAGTCCACGACAGGTGTCTCGCGCCTCCTTTCGATCACCTTGCGAGCGATGTCCGCAAGAAAAAGCGTGCAAGCTGACGAACCAGGTCCTAATATAAGTTCACGCAAAAGGTAACGCAGCAGCATGCAAGTCCTTGTCGACGCCTGACAGGCTCCACGGCCCTCGACATCCCGGGCCGAGTCCCCGAGAGCGGAGTGACTCCCCTTGAATGCCGGCGACCCTATGTCAACGTCCCTGCTCCAGAGAGCCGCGGCACGCGAGCCCGAGGCCTGGCAGCGACTGATGGCTCTGTACAAACCGCTCGTGGCCTACTGGTGCCGGCAAGCCGGGCTATCAGCCGACGATCGCCAGGACGTGATGCAGGAGGTGTTCTCAGCCGTCGCCGCGAGCCTGGCGAACTTCCAGAGTCATCGGGACGGCGTCACGTTCCGAAGCTGGCTGCGCGGGATCGCCCGTCACAAGATCCAGGACCATTTTCGCCGTTCCCATCAGCTCGCCCCCGGTGGGACCGACGCCCAGATCCGCTTGCACGAGGTGCCTGCGCCGACCGCCGAGGTCGATCTCTCCGAGGGTCAGGACGAGGTCGCCGAGTTGTACCGACGCGCCCTCGACCAGGTGCAATCCGAGTTCGAGCCGCGGACCTGGACGGCGTTCTGGCGGGTCACAATCGAGAACCAGACGGCGGCGGAGGTCGCCGAGCAGATGGGGATCACGCCCAATGCCGTCCGCCAGGCCCGCTCGCGCGTTCTCCGACGACTCAAGGAGGAGATGGGCGAGCTGATCGCCTGATCGTATGAGACGCTTGCGTTGTCGTTGTAACTTTGGCGGGACATCCCTGGCTGCGCCGGGGCTGGAGGCCGTTGTTTCGGCCTCTTGACCCATCGGATTCGTCGGCCGTGTGGCCTCGTGCGGTCTCCACCCTCGCTCGGCGCGCACCGCGATCACGGGTCGGCCTGTTCGTCTCTCGGTTTCTGTCCCTCAGACCGCGACCGCCGGATCTTTCTCGGCCTGGGCTCGCAACGCCGCGGCACCTGAGCCAGCAGCGTCGCGAACACGGCATGCACCGCCAGTAGCAACCCCACCTGAGCAAGGAACCGCCGCGCTCCTTTGACGTTCCCGTCGTCCACTCCCCAGTACACTTTCAGCCGCGCATTGACCCGCTCGACCGCCGTCCAACCGTTGTACATCCGCTCGAACTTCTTCGTCGCCCGCGGCAACGACGGGAACCGCCTCGGGTCCACTCCACGCGGCACCCGCTGGCCTGCGGCAGTCCCTCGGCGATCTCCTCCTGGGCCGCCTGGCCCTTCTTACACCGCGCCGAGAGGCTCGTGGCGTCGCCGGCCGTGGTCCGTCCCAGATCGGGGACGGCGACGCCAAGCCGCCGGACCAACCTATGGAAGATCTCCTGGAGGAGCGTACGGGGCGGCTGTTGACCGAGCACCTCCTCGAACCGCGAGAGGTTCCAGGGCCTGGGCACGCCGGATTCGGAGTCGATGCCAATGAGGCGGCGGAGGCCCTCATTGCGACGTAACTCGGCGAGCGTGGCCTCGGTGGTGACATGCCGCAGTGCGACCCGCAAGACGACGGTGCCCCAGAGTACGTGCACGGGGTAGTCGTTGCGGCCCTTGCCGCGGCCGAGGCGGAGCGATTCGTGATTCGTGACGCGGAGCGTCAACAATTCTGTCGGTCAAACTCGGGAGCGAACGAGGCGGACGGAACCCGACCCCTCGTGCGGCCCGCCATGAAGGTCTGGCCTTTCGCGGCGACTCGCCCATACTCTAGATGTAGACCCGAAAACGGAGTATCCAATGAACCGATTGCGATTGCTTGCCGCGATCCCGTTTGTATTCCCCTTCGTCGTCGCCGCTCAGGACTCCGTCGGCCGCGTGAAAGACAGCCCTCCCCGGATCACGCCCGAGATGAAAGCCAGGACGGAAACCATCGCCCAGGCACTCGAGGGTCTCACGCCCGAAGGCTTCGTGAAAAAGGGTCCTGTGGAACGGTACACCGAAGCCAACCTGTACGAGAAGATCGACGGCCGGTCCGAGCTGTTTCAGGCCTACGACGTGACCGGCATGACCTTCGTCACTTTCTCCAGGGCGGACGACCCGGCCAAATTCATCGACGTCTTCCTCTACGACATGACCACCTCCCTCGGCGCCTTCGGCGTCTATTCGGTCGAGCGCCCGCCCGGCAGCAAGACCATCGCGACCGGCGACGACGGCCACCGCACCGGAGCCGATCTTTTCTTCCGGAAGGGCCGGTACTATGCGACAGTCCTGACATCGGGACCCGACGAGGTGGTCCAGAAAGCGGCATCGGCCCTGGCCGATACGCTGGCGAATCGCCTGAAAGGCGAAGCGGCGGAACTTTGGGGTCTCGCCATGCTCCCTGCGACGAACCGGATGGACGATACGGTCCAGTACCTCATGGTCGATGCCCTTGGCCTCGACTTCCTGACCAACGCGTTCAAGGCCCAGTACCGCGACGGTGATTTCGCGTTCACCGCCTTCGTCGCGCGATGCAAATCGACCGCGAGCGCCGCAGAAGTCCTGGCCAAGTACAAGGCCCACCTCGAGGAATTCGGCGACATAGCCGAACCGGCCAGAATCGAAGGGGCCTCGGTCATGTTCGCTGAGGCAAGCGACGGCGGCTTCGACGGCGTCTGCCAGGTCGGCGACGTCATCGCTGGCGTCAACGGCGGTCAAGGGCCGCGACGCAGCCGTCAAGGCCATGACCTTCCTGCTCAAAGGACTGAGGATCTCGAAATGACCTGGCGTGGCGCCTGCTGATAGGCCGAATGGTCGGTCATCCGCTGTGGATCGGAGCCAATGACCAACTCCCTCGACATCATCGACAGACCATTCGCTCGCATCGATGGCAAATCGGCCCGGCGAATGGAGCCCTCCGCGCTGCCGCCTGAGGAGATCCTCGGGCGGCGCGGCGGACGAGAATCGTTCGGCGTCGATCAAACCCGGACGAAGAGTTCCTCCGAGCGCTGAACGGCTGCGAGGTTCTCCTTGAAATGGGCGAAGTTCTGCATGTCGGAATTGACCACGTCGACACCGTGGGCGAGGACAAACGCGTAGGACCGTTGCCAGGGCGAAAGCCCCGATTGCATCACCTTGTCGCTGTAGTGCCCGTCGAAGGCGTTCTCCACCTCTTTACGAGCGCGGGACGACAAGTAACGGGCCGCCTTCATACCGACGAGACCGATGCCGGCCTCCCGGGCGCGCTGTAGCGTGGGCTGAAGGTCGACCATCGTCGGCGTTCCGGGAAGGAGACTCTTCGAATCCCAGTCGTACCACCCGGCCGGAGTGATGGCGATCATGGCCAGGTCGTACCAGCCCGTTCCGATCATGGCCTCGAGCACTTGCTGCGCCCGCTTGTGGGTACTCACGCCCCAGTGGCCTACCTTCCCGGCCTGCTTCGCCTTGAGGAAGGCCTCATGCAGTTGCTCGCAACGAACGACCTCCGGCTCGCCGACGCCCATGAGATAATAGGCATCCACGTAGTCGGTTCCCAGATCGGCGAGGCTCGCATCGAGCAGCCTCGTCCAGTAATCGCTCAGAAGCTTGCCTTGCTGGACGGTCAACGGCTTGCCCGCTTCGTAGCCGTCGATGGGGCGCAACGGCGCCTTGGACGTGACCCAGATCTTGCCCCGGTGCGCCGCGAGGAAGGGGGCGAAGGCTTTCTCGCTCCCCTTGTAATAGGCGTTTGAGCCGAGATCGTAGAAGTTCACGCCCACGTCGAACGCCGCATTGAGCAACCGGACGGCCTTCCCACCCATCAACGCGGCGCCACCTCCGAAAACGAGGCGGCTGCACATGAAATTCGTCCGGCCGAGCTTGCGGTAGGGCATGCCGCTCCGTTCGTGGCGGTGGTCCAGGCCGTCGGCCGGCGCGTCCAGGGCCCGCGCCGACGGCGTGACGGCGGCCGTGGCCGTGGCGGCGGCGGAAGTCTTGATGAATGCCCGGCGGTTGATCTCATACGGCGTGGTCATAATGCTAGCCCCCTGGAGCTGGACAGTTCCCGCCTTGTTGCCACCACTTTCCACGCTAGCTGGACGGGCGCGTCGAGTCAATCATCGCCGCCTTTCGCCAGAGGATGGCTCAAGGCTACTCCGGAGTTCAGATCGACGCCGATGTCAACCGGACACTACTGATGAACTCTGGCAAATGAAATAGCAGGCCAGACGCAACTCAAGCCCTTATTCTGGAACACGTTGCGATAGACGAAACCTATTGATTTACAACCAGGAGGTTGAGGGTTCGATCCCTTCGGCTCCCCGCGGAACTCATTCCGCCGCCATGAATACCAGCTCGATTTCCCGTGAGGCGGATTTGGGCAGAGCATCACGGAAGCCCCGAAGTTCGCACGCCATCGCGGCCGATACAATCGACAGATTCGGACTCGGTTCGACCGGGCTACCGATCGATCGACGTCCGACAGGAGACTCGTAATGCGACGACCACGCCGCTTAGCCGCGATGGCGGCCCTCGTCGCGGCCGGTTGCATGCAGGCCCCGATCAGACCCTCGTCCGACGGCCGGATCGCCCGTACTGCCTATCATCCAGACGATCAGGAGATCCCCGCGCCCAAGCCGATCCCCGAGACCCCGGTCGCGATCCCCGAGGCATTCTCCGAACCGCAGCCGATGGAGGTCTATGTCCGCCGCTCGCTCGAGGAGAATCGGACCGTTCAGGCCGCCTTTCATAACGTCCAGTCGCTCCGATATCGCATCCCCCAGGTCACGGCGCTGGAGGACCCCGTCGCGGCCAACACGATCTTCCCGATCCCGGGCGTGGCGCCCCAGTATTCCCTGATGGGCTACAACCCGTATAACCTCACGATCGCCCAGCAATTCCCCTGGTTCGGAACGCTCCGGCTCCGGGGCGAGGCCGCCGATCGCGACGTCCGAGTGGCCCTCGCCGAACTCGCCGGGGCCCAGCTCGACGCGATCGCCGCCGTGAAACGCGCCTACCACGACCTGCACGCCGGTGAACGGTCCAGCGAGCTCCTGACCGAGACCCGAACCGTCCTCGAGGATTTCCTGGCCATCGCCCGCTCGAGGGTGCCCGTCGGAGGGTCGCAACAGGATGTCCTCCGTGCGGGGACCCTCCTGAGCGAGCTCGATCGGGCAATCGCCAGCAACCGCCAGGACATCGCCTCGGCGCGGGCGGCGCTGGCCCGACAGATCCACGCCGACCCCAACTGCGAACTCCGTACGGCCGATGACCCCCATCCCGAAACCGTCCCGTCCCGGATCGAACAACTCTACGAGCTGGCCATCGCGGCGCGACCCGAGCTGAAGGGGAGACTCGAGGCCGTCGCCCGCGACGAGAAGGCCATCGAGATCGCCCGCAAACGGTCGATGCCAAACGTCACTCTCGGCTTCACTTACATGGATATGACCCGAACCGACGCCGTCTCGCGGACGGCCGCCGGCATGCCCAATCTCGGCCTGTTCGTCGGCTTCAACCTGCCGATCTACCGGAAGAAATACGAGGCCGGCGTCCGCGAGGCCCAGGAACGCTCGCGCGCCGACGCGAAGCTCTACGAGGCTCAACTCGACGAGACCCAGGGCGAGATCAAGGACTTTTTCACGCAGGCGAAAGTCCAGCAGGACGTCCTCTCGCTGCTCCGCGAAAGCATCCTGCCCCGCGCCCGGCAAACACTGGAGCTCGCCAGGACCGACTACGAAAACCAGAACGTCGACATCGCGACCGTCCTCTCGGCGCAGCGAGAAGTCCTTCAGGTGGCGATCCAGGTGGCGCAGGTCGAGGCCGAACTGGGCAAGGCGCTCGCCTCGCTGGAGCGAGCCGTTGGATGCACCCTGAAGGACGCGACCGTCGGCGAACGGGCCCACCCGTAGGCAAGCGGCCTCACATCGAGGGCCCCATTCCACCGATCGACGGCCCGGCAAAGCCCGACGGCTCCCGGAACGGATATCCGATCCGAGGGGCCATCACACCCGTCGCGGCCCGGCTCCGAGGGGGCCGTCGCCCGCCGAGCAAGTCCAGGCCGCCATCAGACCCCGCCATCGGCCGGCTCCGTCCGAGCGAGAGGCCGGGCATCGACGAGAGCCGGAAGTCCTTCCGACCCCCCGAGATCATCGGCGACGGACGACTCTGGAACTGGAGTGGCGCTCCCATCCCGAGCCGGCCGGGCAGGAAACCCTCGAACGATCCTCCGTAAGGAATCAACATCGGCCCGGCGCCGGGAGCGGACATCGTCCCACCGTAGCCGCCCAGACCCTGGGCGGACGCCTCGGGCCGCATCGCGGCTCCGATCATTGCCAGCCCGATCATCGCGACGTATTTTACCCGGAAGCCCATCTCACTCGGCTCCCCGGGTCATCCACCCGTATCCCTGAAAGGTCTCGTAAGCGCAGCCAGGCCCGATGAGACTGAGCAACCGAGGAAGTCCCCCTCCAGGGAAGATCGACACGATGGACTTCGACACTTCAAACGAGAAGAAGCGGGCTTGCCCCGGACGGAGTGGCCCCGATATTATTGTGACTCGCGGCGCCGTAGCCAAGTGGTAAGGCAACCGCCTGCAAAGCGGTCATTCCCCGGTTCGAATCCGGGCGGCGCCTCTGACAGTAAATCCCGTCGAAGGCTGGGCTTCCAGCTTACCCGCCAGACCATCGGCAAGGCGCAACCTCTCTGGGAAGCCTGGCCGTATCATGCATCAAGACTTCTGAGAGGCGGGGTCCGCCCGCCGATTTGGGGCATCCCGACCGAGAGCCTTCAGGGGCGATCCGCCCGAACCGCAGAGAGGGCCCCGCAGGTCGGCCCGCCCGGCCACCCGCCTCCCACTTCCCCGATTCGGCCCTCGGGCGAGAAAGTCGGGATCCGAGACGTTCTCTGATTCTCTCGGGTGCCCCATTCGAAGTTGGCCCTACGCAGCCGTTGACCAGTAGGTGTCCCAGTCTTCGGTATGGCCGAGGCTGATCAGTTCGACGATCGGGCCGATGTGGGCGGTCTTCCATCGCGCGCCGGTCTGCTTGATGCGACGGCCGACGAGTTGTTTGATCGCCCCTTCAATCATCCCGCTCCCCACCGACACGCCGCGGCGGAGTCGCGCGGCGTACTTCATCCGGTCGCGGTGACCGGACAGATAGTTCGCCACCCGGGGGAAGGCTCCTTCCAACGCCGCCGGATCGCTCAACTCCCCCTTCGCCTCCTGCACAAACTGGCAGACGCCCGCCCATCCGTCGGCCACCAGGGCTCGCTGTGCTCGCTCGGTCCAGGCCTCGACCGCCGCGGTGTCCCCGGCTCCGCCGGCCCGCGCCAGGTCGCCCAGGTATTCGGTCGCGTGGTACAGGTCCAGCGTCTCCTCGGCCCCGCTGAAGTGCTCGGCCGCCAGGTTCCAGATCCAGGCGGCGCCGTCGCCCAGGATCGTCAGGTCCTTGACGTCGGCCAGACCGACCCTCTCGGCCTCGGCTCGGCAGCGTGGGCCGAACACCTCGGCCGGCTCGATCGCAGCGATCACGTGCCGCTCCGAGGGAGTGGGCAAGTCCCGGGTGTGGAAATCCACGGAGGTGGAAGGCTCGCCCGGCGTGCGGACGGCGAAGGTGGCGACTTTGACGTCCCGCCAGCCGGTCTCAGTGTTGACCTTACCCGCGTCGATCTGGAGTTCCCAATGTCCCTCGGCCGCCGCAAACTTCGTCGCGACGTCGAGTCCCTCCGTCTTGGATTGACGACACGCCCTGGCCTCGGCGTGACAGATCCGCCGGATGGTCTCGGCGTCGACGGACCATCCGGACAACTCCCGGAGTGTCCTCGCACCGCGGTCGAACGAGTTGTCGATGCCGACGTGGCAGATCGACCGGCGGGCGCGGCGGGTGAACCCGCCTTCGATCCCGAGGACCGCGTCGGCCGGGAAGCCCCCCTCGCCACAGCGGGGGCAA